>CAIUHT010001148.1 GCA_903898975.1 uncultured Planctomycetaceae bacterium | reverse complement strand
GCCTGCCGCTCCACGCGGGCGACAATCTCGTACCCGGCGTGGTTGGTCAGTTCGAAGGTCTGGCTGCCCGGGCGCAATTCGCGTGCCAGCCCCGGGTCTGGGCCTTTGTCGAGCGCCAGGCTCCAGCGGGTCGCCGAGGCCCGCGGCACCACCCGGAAGTCGAGCCGCCAGGGAAGCTGCGGTCCCCGCAGCCGGTAGGTTCCCTCCCCCAGCTGCAGGTCCAGCAGGAACCGCTCGCCCGGCGCGACGCGGACCTGCGCCACCACGTGCGGGGAATGGGCCGGCCCACCAATGCAGTACACCCCCGACTCCACCGGCGCGATGTCGCTGGCCACGCGAAACACCAGCTCGATGGAGTTCGCGAAGTCGAGTTCAAAATCGGATTGGCACGCCTCGCATTGCCCATGCTCGCCAATCACCCGCAGGCTCTCCTTGATCTGCGACGGAATCCGGCAGATCGGACAGAGCAGATCCCACAGCATCGTCAGCAGCCCCTCGCGCGTCCCCAGCAGGCAGACGCTCAGCAGCTGTTCCCGTTCGAGTGACAGCTTCTGGGCCAGCGCGTAGGGCCGGATCCGCGCCAGCTCCTGCGGCGGAGCCTCCGCGAGATACTCGCCCAGTCGCTCCACCACCAGCGGGTCCCCCCCGCGGGCAATCACCGCCTGCAGCCGCTCCTCCAGCCGCGCGCTCGCCTGCGGGGCCAGTTCGGGGACCGCTTCAAACGGGTCGGCCAGTGACCCCAGCGAGCCCGAGACCACTTCGTCAATCCGGCGATACACCCGGTCGAGTGCCTTCCGCGACTTGACCCCCACCTCCACCTGCCCCGCCAGTCGGCCAACCAGGTTCGCGGGCAGCAGCCGAATGTGATGCTCGAGCGTGGTCCCCCCGTCGGGCCGGGGCGTCATCTCGACCACGCTGGTGAACCACGACCAGGGACCGCGGTGAAACTGCCGGAAGACCCCCAGCCGGCGGCCCTCAATCCACTCGTAGGGAAACTCCTGCCAGCCAATCTGCATCCCCAGCTTCTGGAAACCGGCGAGGCGGCGGACACCTCCCTGTCCGTCTGGCGTCGCGGTGTAATCGACGGCGGGCAGCCCAATCGCGCGATTCAGCCGCTCGGTATTAGAAACGTGCGGCCAGAGCCGCTCGGGTGGGTTCCGCAATTCCCACCGGAAGTCGTAGGCCAGGACCTGCCGGGGGTCGGCGGGGGGAATCTGCGGATGGCTGACCAGGCTGGTGGCTTCGCCCCGCAGCAGCCGTTCGAATTCATCAAGCAGCTCGGCGGCGTCGCGGAACCGCTCGTTGGGATTCTTCCGCAGGCATTTGTCGACAATGCCATCGATCGCCTCGCTCAACGCCGGGACGAGCGACCGCAGATGGGGCGCCGGTTCGGAGACGTGCTTGTGAATCAGCCCGGCGACATTCCGGGCCTCAAACGGGGGGCGGCCCGCCAGCATGTGGAACAGGGTGGCCCCCAGGGAATAGACGTCGGCCCGCACATCGACCCGACCCGTCCCCGAGCACTGCTCGGGAGCGAAGTACAGGGGCGTCCCCATCAGGGCGCCCGCCTGGGTCACCGCCAGCGATTCGCTCTCGACCACCTGTCGGGCCAGGCCAAAGTCGGTGAGCTTCACCCGCGGGAACTCGGGCACCGCCCCGTTGGGGTCAGGATTGCAGACCAGGATGTTGCCCGGCTTCAGATCGCGGTGCACCACCCCCTGCCGGTGCGCCTCCAGCAGCGCGCGGGCCACATCGGCCCCCATCGACACCGCCTCGCGCTCGGGCAGCCGACGCCGCTCTTTCAGCACGCCCCCCAGGTCGCGGCCATCCACAAACTCCATCGCGAAGTAATGCAGGTCCCCCTCGCAATTCACCTCCAGCACATTCGCAACGTGCGGATTGCCCACCTCGGCCAGCAACCGGATCTCGCGATGGAACCGCCGGGTCATCAACTGGTCCCCGGCTCGATCCGATCGCAGCACCTTCAGAGCCACGATCCGACCATCCACCGGATCTTCCGCCTTCCACACCGAGCCCATGCCTCCCTGGCCCAGCTTCAGCAGCAGCCGATAACGCCCCAGCGTGGCCCGCCCCTCCAGCGGGTCGCGCGAGGCGCGGCGCGGCGACCCCTCCGGTCGCCGCTCTGCCACCGCGGCCGGATCGAGTTCAAAATCCACGTCGTCGTCGCGCATGTTGACGGCATCGCTGATGAATGTCGGGCAGCTGCCCCCGGACATGCTCCCGGCTCCGTCACTTTCTCCCCCCTTGTTCTCCCCGTCTTTGTTGACCCCAGCGCCGCCCCCCTCGGAACCAGCACTCGAAGTCCCGCTGCCCGGTGAGTCGCTGCCCGGTGAGTCGCTGCCCGGGGTCCCCGGTTCAGCAGGCTCGGCTGCCGTTGTGCTCCGGCCCTCGGCTGAGGAACCCGCAACACTCGCTTCGGTCGAGTTGGGCAGCAATGTCGACCCCGACAGACTGTTCACGCCGAAATCGAGGTCGTCCAGCAGGACCGACGACTCCTCCCCGTCTCG
>CAIUHT010001147.1 GCA_903898975.1 uncultured Planctomycetaceae bacterium | reverse complement strand
CCCAGTGCCAAAATCAAACCCAGTGCCAAAATCAAACCCAGTGACCGGATCAACCCCAGTGCGACGCTCAGCCAGCCGCCTCTGGCTTGAGTCTCTCGCAGACCATTCTTCGCTGGCATGGCGTTCCTTCGCGACAAGGGGTCAGGATGGCCCCAGGGGGTGGGGGGGGCCAACCGCCCAATCGGCTTCTAACCGCGGGCGAAACCTAACACGCCAGGGGGCGGGCGCGATAGAGCGAATTCCACTGCCAACGGGAAGAAAGGGGTGCCGGACTGCGGGAGGGCAGAGTGGCGGCGGGTCGCGCCGGAGAGCGACTGGGCAGTCTGTGACCGGTCGGGCTGGCTCGCCCAGCCATGGCTGCCCCGGGGCAACTGGTTCAGCGGGGGCCAATCGGTCAACTGGGGCCCATGGGGCGGCGAGCGGGCGGCGGTCCAGGCCACCCGGCTGGTGGACGACAGGGCTGTCGGCGTCAGTTGCCGCTATCCCGCGGTTGTCCGCTTCGGGTATAGTGCTGGAAACCCATCTGCGGGCCAGCCCGCGAAGCCGTTCAGGCTGGCGTCCGGCTCTCCCGCGCGAGTTTCTCTGCAACCGCATGAATCCTTTTCTCGTGGTCAAGTCCCCTCGGGGACAAAAGGTGCACCGGCTCTTCCAGGAGAAGACGACCACGTTGGGCCGCGACCCGAAGAACAGCGTGGTCCTCGAGGGGCAGGGCTGCAGTCGGCACCACTGCGAAATCTACCACCGCGATGGTCGGTGGTGGGTCCGCGATCTGAACAGCCGCAACGGCACCCGGCTGGATCGGTCCCCGCTGGATGGCGAGTCCGAGTTCCTTCCTGGCTCGGTCCTGCAGGTCTCGGACTACGAACTGGCGATGACCTACGACCTGTCCAACGTCCCTGGCGAGTTGGTCGATTCCGCGGGTCTTGAGCGACCCACCGATGATTCACTGGAAGCGGTGGGCGATCTCGACACCTTTCCTCCGCACGAACCGACGATTCTCACCAGCACCACCTCGAACCCCTTCCTGGAAGGGGGAGCGCGGGTGGCGGCGGCCGAGAGCACCTCGCTGGGGCAACTCTTCACCCGCCTCTACCGCCTCAGCCTGGCGATGGCCAAGGCCGCCACCTCAAAGGCGCTGGCCGAAACGGTGCTCGACGGCCTGTCGATGATTCCCGCCGACAATTCGGCGTTCCTGCTGCTGGCGTCCCCCACGTCAAAGACCGCCGACCCCGCCGATCTCGAAGTCCTCGCCTTCCGCAGTCCCGATCAGCAGACGTACCGCCCGGTCTCGACCTACCTGTCGCAGAAGGTGCTGAGCGAACGGCAGGCGGTGCTGGCCCGCGATGCCCAGGAAGACAGTGCGCTCAGCGAGCGGGACAGCCTGGGGCAGTTCAAGGCAAAGAGCCTGATCTGTGCCCCAATTCGGCAAGATTCCACGGTCTACGGACTGGTGCACCTCTATTCGAGTGACCCCAACCGACCCCTCGATGAAGAGTCGCTCGAATACACCCTGGCGGTGGGCGACCAGTGTGCCGGGCTGCTGGCCAACCTGCTCAATCGCGAAAAACTCGCCGAGGGGCTGGCGCAAGAGCGGGATGCGAACGCCCGGTTGCGGGAGCAGTTGGGGCTCGAGAGCGAGCTGGTCGGGGGGAGCCCCAGCATGCAGGGGCTGAAGCAGCGGATCGGGCGGATTGCGCCAACCGACAGCACCGTGCTCATTCGGGGCGAGAGTGGCGTGGGGAAGGAACTGGTGGCGCGGGCCATTCATCTTTCGTCGCGGCGTCGACAGGGGCCGTTCGTGTGCATGAACTGCGCGGCCCTGACCGAGAGCCTGCTGGAGAGCGAACTGTTCGGCCACGAGAAGGGATCGTTCACCGGGGCGACCACCCGCAAGCTGGGGAAGTTCGAGCAGGCGCAACGGGGGACGCTGTTTCTCGACGAAGTGGGGGAGATGAGCGGGGCGATCCAGGCGAAGTTCCTGCGGGTTTTGGAAGGGCATCCCTTCGAGCGGGTGGGGGGGGCCAGCCCGGTGCAGGTGGATGTGCGGGTGGTGGCGGCGACCAACCGCGATCTGGAACAGGCGGTCGATTCGGGGCAGTTTCGGAAAGATCTCTACTTCCGGCTGCAGGTGGTCGAACTGCACGTCGAGCCACTGCGGGACCACCCAGCCGACATTCCGCTGCTGGCCGAGCATTTTCTGCAGCGGTTTGCCCGGAAGAGCGGGCGGTCGATCCGCGGGTTCACGCCAGCGGCCCTGGCGAAGCTGACGGGCTACGACTGGCCGGGCAACGTGCGGGAATTGCAGAACACCATCGAGCGGTCGGTGGTGCTGTGCCTGGGGGAGATGGTCGATGCCAGCGACATTTCGCTGTCGGGGCTGGGGCATTTCGCCGAGGTTTCGGCACCGCGGCCCGTGGCGGTGAGTTCGCCGTCCGCCGCGTCCGGTGAAGGGGAGGGAGAGGCGGAGGTGTCGCTGGAGGCGTTGGAGCAGCGGCATATCCTGGGGGTGCTGGATCGGACGAACTGGAACAAGTCACAGGCGGCCCAGATCCTGGGGATTGAGCGATCGACACTGGATCGCAAGTTGAAGCGGTATCGAGTGAGCCGACCCGGGTCATCGTGAGCCCGCAGGGGGGATGGTTGCCTGTCACTCCTGCGACCTGGCCGAAGCAGCTGTCCGAAATTGCCGGGCTGCGAGCCCGGTTGATGGCGGGGCACTGAACCGCGGCGGTGCCACGACAGTTGAGCGTCCCGCAGCGAAGGGTTGGGACCGCAAACACAGGGAGTAACGACTGGGGGGCGGGGCCAAGCCCGGGGGGTAGAGCCGGTCAAAACGGGGCCAGCGGGGGCGAGGCGGGTTGCGAACTGGGTGGGCACGCCGTAGCCACTCATGGATTCTTCACCACTTCCGGGAAAATTGTCCGGCAGCCGATTTTTTGTTTGACATTCCGGAAAAACCGCTAAAAATGAAGTCTTGACAGATTTGAACTCTGCAGTTCGCCGATTCAAGACTGTCCCCGGCGTCTCTCTGTGGATGCCGGGCCTGCCAGTGCCCACCTGACGGGCACTCAACCTGCCTGATTGACCAACCTCAAACTGCCCGCGTTCAAACTGGGTTCAATCCCAGGATGAACAGACAACCTTCCCACACGGTGCCCACTGCGGCTGGCTGCCTGATCTGGTGAGTGGAGACTGCAAGCTCCCTCGGCCTGAAACGGGTGGCTGACAAGCGAGTGGTGTCGAGTGGAGGAAGGTCTTGGGGGGAGGTGGAGTTGGTTTGAGATGCTGTTCCCTGTGTTCCTTTGAAGTTGAGATCCCGCGAAAGAGTCTTGTCTTAGTGACCGGGCCGTGGTTGCTGGGAGGAGGTTCGTCGAGGGGATCCGTCGCAAGCCGGCCCATCCCGATGTGCGGGAGGGCTCAGGACTTCGCGATCTTGACGCCTGTGTG
>CAIUHT010001146.1 GCA_903898975.1 uncultured Planctomycetaceae bacterium | reverse complement strand
CCTGCAACTGCGCTCCCGTAAACGTCGCTGCCGGCCGGCCTAGCCGGCCTTCCCATTGGTCGGCGCAGTTTCCTTTGACGGCCTTCGGCAAATCTTCGTATTTCGGCCAGGGAGTGAAGTGGGGGAGTTGGCGGGCTGCGTCGCGATCGACGCTCGAACGACAGCTGTACTGCCATTCGGCGTGCGTTGGCAGGCGAAGCTCCCACGCCTCGATCGGGGATAGCGGGATCGCCGAAACCGTGATCCCCGCGTGCGAGGCTGCATCGCAGATGCTTGCCGCCTCATCGAGATTGATATAGGTCAGAGGTATTGAGCCAGCCGTGTCGGGTGCGGAAACACTGCTCTTGGCATCCGGGTCATTGAGCGGTGCCATGCGGTTTTTGATCCTCTGCCAAACATCCGGCGGGGCTAACGAATAGGCGAGGCCGACGCTTAACTCCGTTTCCATCATGAGAAACGGCTTCATTGGCCTGATGTCAGCGGTTTCCACGGAAGCATCACCCAGCACAACCTCTCCCGCCGGGCAGTAGCGAAACTTAATCTCACGGGTAGAGCCATCCCGCGCCTTTAACTGAAGGGTAATGGCAGTTCCAGGAGTCACTCTCCCCCAGTCGTGTGCCTTCGGTGGAGCAGATTCGTCCGCCGCATGCAGGACGGATCCGAGCAACAAGACAACTCCCAAGGTTGCGCATGTCCTTGAGAGAGCAGTCAGGGAAGGAAAAGCATTGCTCGGAAACGTCATCGAAATCGTCCCTCGACGATGGCATCGAATGGGTCAATGCGGCTTGCCCGGATAGCCGGATAGATGGCTCCGACGGCAGCACAAATGAGCGCTCCGAGAAACACGAGCAGGACGTCTTGTGGCGTCAGGCTGATGCGGACGATGGGCTTCCATGCAGCGAGCATGGAGTTCGCGGGGGCAGGCCACTCAAGGAAGGCGGCGAGGAGCTTTCCAAAGACTACGCTCAAGCACCCAGCGAGAAAGCCGATAACGGCGGCTCGAAGTACCACGATCCAGAAAACCCCGAGTTTCGACACTCCCATGACGCGAAGGATTCCAAGCGTACCCCGCTTACGATCGGTCGAATCCACCAGCACGCTGATGACAGTGAGGACTCCAAAAAGGAAAACCCCGAGCCCCACGACAAAGACGAGTAGTCGCAACGAGGAATCCTGTTCATGAATCTCTTGGATGCGAGCATCTTCCGACTGAACAGCGAACTTTGCGTTATAGAGGGCTTCGGCAAGCGACGGCACGTCGTCGATCGTCTTGGCGAACAGTCTCACCTTGTCGAAGACAACAGTGGCGGGCACTGGAGCGATGAGCCTTGTCTGGGGGTCGTAGATCGCCAGGTCCTGATGCAGCGAAGTCAGGCGTGCGAGGAAGTCCACGGGAACGATTGCGACTTCGGTGGCGGGCGTCGACGACTGACGGTCGCCTTCGGCAGGCACAAGTTGATCGGGCGGCGGTTGCAGGCCGGCTGCTGACTGCGGCAGTAAAAGACTGTTGTCGCCCGCGACTCGCAGGGCGGCCGACTCCCCTGATACTGATGCTCGAAACGGCCATACGACACCGACGGCGGAAGCGTCGAATGGAAAGGCCAGATTCTCGGCGACAAGATCACCTCTCAACCAGCACCTGCGGGGCAAACTCAATCCCACAAGGGCAGCGGTTGAGTCTTCGAACTTCGCCTCCAACGGAGCATTCCACGGAATCGCGACGTCATCCGGGATACTCAGCACCTCTGTCAATTCAGATG
>CAIUHT010001145.1 GCA_903898975.1 uncultured Planctomycetaceae bacterium | reverse complement strand
TTCCGGGGGCTGTCGCGCGGACGGCACTGGTGAAGCTCTCCAGGCCAGGCCACTTCTCGCACAACGCCGCCCCAGCCCGCGCCGCCAGCAGCGCCAGCACCGGAACCAGCGGTGCCCGCATCCGCATGTCGGCCCAGTAGAAGGCATGCACCAGGGTGAAGCTGATCAACAACGCCACCGCCACCCGCCCCACTGCGGCCACAGCTTCCGCCTCGCTTCGCGTCGGCTGCTCCGCTGCCGGGCGTTTTGCTTCTGGCTGTTTTCCCGGGGGCTCACGCGGCCGCTCTACGGTGTGCGTTGCCAATTCCGTACTGACCCTTGGCGAAAACACTTCGACCTGTTTATACGCGGCGCTGGCTTCGCCCCCCACTACACGGAGCCCAGCGGAACGCCCCCAGGTCCACAGGCCCGCGGCAGCGGCGGCGAACAAGAGCAGTTGTTCCACTCCCAAGGCCCACCGTGCCGCGGCGGGCCAGGTATCGGCCTGCCGGGGCCACGGGCTCCACAGCCGACCAAGCAGTGACCGAGCGGTCGCCCACGCCCGGGGGACCGATTCCCGCAGGTGGTCCAGAGCCAGTCGCTGCAGTGCCGCATCGGAGGCGATTTCCCATTGATCCACCGGGCCCGAATAACTCAGCCGCCCCGGGCTCGCGCGCGACAACTGCACCGCACCCTTGTGCGGCTCGGGGGTGAACATCCACGCGTAGCCTTCGTCCTCCAGCAGACGGTTGTACGCCCGCCAGCCCGACGGATCGGGATTGAGCGACACCAACTCGGCGTAGCGGGGGTTTTGAGCCAGTCGCAGCGTGTAGCCGCCATGGCTGGTGGTCACAATGGGGCGACCGAACTGCCACTGGTTGCGCATCCCCCACGGCAGCAGCGTCACTGCCAGACCACCGCACACCCCCAGCAGTGTGCCGAGCGGAACCCGAGCCCCACCCTCCGCAACCCACCGACGAAACTGCGCCACGCTGGCACAGGCCCCCCACACCGCGGCTGACGCGAGGAACGTGGGCCGACACAACGCCAGCAACCCCACCAGCACCCCAGCCAGCAGACTGCGGCGGTCAGTGACCGGAGACGCAACCACGGCGAGCAGCATGGCAACCAGGCAGGCGGCGAGAGTTTCGGTCATCGCCAGTGGAGCCTGCGCGACCAGCAGCGGGTCGCATGCCACCAGTCCCACCGCCAGCAGCGGCATCCAGACGGGAGAGCCCACCACTCGCCCCACGCGTCCCGCCGCGATCGCCACGGCGACCAACGTCGCCCCCCCCAACAGCAGGTTCAACGCCCCGATCGCCGCGGGGGTGTCCCGGACCTTCAGTACCAAGGCCAGCACCAGTGGATAGAGCGGTGGACGATACGCGGTCGGCAGGTCGATCACGCCGAGCGGATGGGGCGCGGGCAACTCCCGTTCGCGCCGCGGGGTGAACTCCCAGGCGGGGCCTCCGCCTCCCTCGGCGGGAGACAACACGGGGACCCCCAATCCGAAGCGGGGCGGGACCGCAAGGTTCGTGCCGGGGGTTGGCGCGGCGGGTGCTGCTGGCGGCGGCGGTGTGGGTGCAGGGACTGGTGGCGACACCGATGGAGCCGGCGGCTCGCCCTCTGGCACCGGTGCGTGGTCGACTGGTGGCGGTTCAGCGACTCCAGGCGAGTCATACCGAAGCTGCCACGGGCGGGTGTAGCCGAGGCCGGAGGCGAGTTGTCGGGCCAGCAGCACATAGAGGTCGCGGTCTTCGCGGAGCTGGTGTGACCAAGCCCAGCAGGCCGCGGTTCGGAGCCCCAAGCCCAGCAGCAGGCAGGCCGCCAGCCAGCGGGTGCCGCGTCGAGACCAGCCCGGATTCGGGAGCATGCGGAACTTGCCAACAGCGAGCGAAAAACCGGGATCAGGCCGACGTTCAGGGGCGAGTCTACGCGATGGAGGTGCGGTGGCTCCAGCCCCGCAAGTCGCCTGTCAGTCGCCCCGCGGGCACTCCCCTGGCCGCTCGCGAGTTAATCGATGCTGCACGCAGGGGGGGCATTCCTTTACAATCCGGCAGTCGCCCGGGGGGAGAGGCCCTCCGGCCGGCGGCCCGGGGAGACAGGATGGTTCCCCGCCGCCGCCTCCACCGCCTGTCGGAGCCGAGCATGGCCCGGAGTGAGGAAGTTGTTGTCGTGGGAGCCGGTCCCGGAGGACTGGCCGCCGCGCTGTTGCTGGCTGGGGCCGGTCTGTCGGTGCGACTGCTCGAACGCGGTCCCCGGGTGGGCGGGCGGACCTCCGCCATCGAAGCCGAAGGATTTCGCTTCGACACCGGGCCCACCTTCTTCATGTATCCCCGGGTACTGGCCGAGATTTACGCGGCGGTCGGGCGCGACCTGCGGCGGGAAGTCCCGATGGTGCGGATCGATCCGCAGTATCGCCTGGAATTCGGTGCCGGGGGACAGCTGGACTGCACCGCCGACGTGGACCTGATGGAAGAGCAGGTGGCGGCCCTGTCGCCGCAGGACCGCGGCGGATTCCAGCGGTTCCTGGCCGACAACCGCGCGAAGTTCGCGCGGTTCCGCCCGGTTCTCGAGCGCCCCTTCCTCTCGAACACCGACCTGCTGTCGCGCGAAGCCCTGGGGGCGCTTCCCTACATCCGTCCCTGGCATACGGTCGCCAGCGAGATGCAATCGCACTTTCGCGACCCGCGGCTGGCCATCGCCTTTTCGTTCCAGGCGAAGTACCTGGGGATGTCTCCCTGGCGCTGCCCCAGCCTGTACTCCATCCTGTCTTTCATGGAGTACGAGCACGGGGTCTACCACCCGCTGGGGGGTTGTGCCGCGGTGATGGAGCAGATGGCCAGCCTGGCCCAGTCGCTGGGGGTCAGGCTGCACCTCGACGAACCGGTGGAAGAGATCGAGTTCGAAGGGCGGCGGGCAGTGGCAGTGCGGACAGGCCGCGGGCGGTATCCCGCGCGAGCCCTCGTCGTGAACTCCGACTTCGCGAACACGATGCGGACCCTGGTGCCCAACCATCTCCGCCGGCGGTGGAACGACCGCAAGCTGGAGCGGGCCCGCTACTCGTGTTCCACCTACATGCTGTACCTGGGAATTGAAGGCCTGGAAGACCAGGTCCGGCACCACACCATTTACGTGGCTCGCGACTACGAGCGGAACCTGAAGGAAATCTCCGAGCAACGCGTGCTGTCGGCCGATCCTTCGGTTTATGTGCAGAACGCCTGCGTCACCGACCCCACCCTCGCCCCCCCCGGGCACAGCACCCTCTATGTGCTGGTCCCCGTGCCCCACGAGTCGCCCCACGTCGACTGGTCTCGCGAAGCCCCCCGCTTCCGACAACTGGTGCTCAGCCAGTTGCGGAAGATTGGCATCGAAGATGTCGAACGGCGAATTCGCTTCGAGCGGCAGATCACCCCCGCCGACTGGCAGCACCAGCATGGCATCTATCGCGGCGCGGTGTTCAATCTCGAACACAACCTGCTGCAGATGCTCTCCTTCCGACCACACAACCGGTACGAGGACCTGGACGGTGTGTATCTCGTGGGGGGCGGGACCCATCCCGGCAGCGGTTTGCCCGTCATCTTTGAATCGGCCCGCCTGTCGACCGAACTGCTGTGCGATGAACTGGGTGTCCCCAAGCTCCCGCGCCACAGTGTCGCCGACACCCCGGCACCACTGCCCAGCCCCCCCGTCCCGGTCTTCCTGAAGCCCGGGGCCACCTCCTGACTCGGTCGGTTCCCGCTCCGCGCCCGGATTAGGTCGCCGTCGTCGCCAATCCGAGTCGGCAGTCGCCTGCGCCATTCACTACCGCGCTGGCATTCCATCCGGGTTCGCAGTCACCCTGTTGCCGTCAGTCGCTCCCGTGCCCGGGCGTCCTGGTCGGCAGCCTCGCGTGGCAATGTATTGGGGCGTTTCGTTCACAGTCGACCGTCG
>CAIUHT010001144.1 GCA_903898975.1 uncultured Planctomycetaceae bacterium | reverse complement strand
TCAACGCCAGGCGAGACGCGTCCCCCCGACCATGCCGGTCGGGGAACGCCTCGCTCTGTGAAGTCCTCGCCCCGGCGTGGTTCCGGTCGTCACGTGTTGTCGGTCCCGATGAGCGGACCGCCATCATGCGGACACCCACGGTGCCGGCGCTCGATTGTCTAAAAGAGCCGCCGCGTTGCGCCTCTCCCCTGCACGCACTCTCTTCCCGCAGATACGATGCAGCAGACTGGCGCGGACGGACCGAGTCAGCAGGACCGAGTCAGCAGGACCGAGTCAGCAGGACCGAGTCAGCAGGACCGAGTCAGCAGGACCGGGGGCCGGAGCGTTCAAACAGCAGGACCGGTGCTTCACGGCCAAGCCGGATTCGGCTCGGGGCGAATGGGCGGAGCAGAGACCAATGACTTGGGCGGCAATTGCGCTGGGCGGCAATGAGGGAGATGTTGCCGACACGTTTCGCAGTGCCGCCCGGCAGCTGCAGCAGGCCGGTTGCCAACTTGCGCGAGTCGCCGATCTGTTCGAGACGCGACCGGTGGGCGACTCGGCTGGACCCGGGTACTGCAACTCGGTGCTGACCCTCCAGACCTCGCTCTCGGCCACGGATTTGTTGTCGCTGCTGCAGCAGGTCGAACGCCAGGCGGGTCGCCGGCCGGGCGGGCACTGGCGACCTCGTCCGCTGGATCTCGACCTGATTGCCTACGGCAACGTGGTGTGCGAAACCGTCGAGCTGACTCTCCCGCATCCCGCCGCGTGGTACCGTCAGTTCGTACTGGCTCCCCTGGCCCAGGTGGCGGGAGACTGGGTGCACCCGTGGCGAGGAGTCTCGATCGATGCGCTCAGGCGACGCTTTCAACGCCGGCCCCTGCGAGTCGGTGTGACCGGAACCCAAGACACCCTGGACGAACTCTGGAGCCAGGCCAGTCCCTTCCGTGGTGACCAGGTGGAACTTCGGAAAGTCGACTCCCCACATGCTCTTGATGCTGAGCCGGTGGACCTGCTCGCCTGGCTCGGCCCAACCCCGGCGGAGAGTTCCTACGAGCACTCGTCCCAGGCACAGCCCGGCAAAAACCCCGCCAGCACTCCCAGCGGGTCAAACCTGGCTGCGGTCAGCCGACCGTCGGGAGAGACTGGCGACGATCGGTTCCAGGACTGGCCCGTCGAGTCGCGGTTGAATGCCGCGGCCTGGCGGGCACGCGACCCGCACTGGCTCAGGCACCTGCTGCAGGGGTTGCTCGACACTCCCGAATCTCGAGGCCCATGGTGGCCGGATTCACCCCGGGGGTGACCACACCCCAGCCGGTGTTCGACGCGACAGAGTGTGCGGCCCCGTCTCTGAGCGCCGCAGTGGCGGCCCTGATTTCGCCCCGGCCCCGGCAACTCTCAGGGGATGCCCAGCAGCTTGTGCGTCTGCAGCGAGATTCGCCACTGGGGATGCCGCAGGCAGTATTCAACCGCCCGGCGGGTGTGCTCCGCCCGTTGGGGGCCATCCATCGGCTGCAGGAAGAACTCGGCGAAGTTGAGCGCGGCAAACAGTTCGGGCTCGGCGCCGGGCTGTGGGTAGACGAGCTTCAACTCGTGGCCCTGCGTCTGCACCAGTGGCGCACCGGCTTTCGGACTGACGCAGATCCAATCGATTCCCTCGGGACAGACCCGCGTTCCATTGGTCTCGACCGCAATCTCGAATCCCGCCGCATGCAGGCTGGCGACCAGGGGCGGGTCAAGCTGCAGCAGCGGTTCTCCCCCGGTGCACACCACGTAGGGCCGGCCGGGTGCGGTGGCATCAAACGGCCAGAGCTGGCGGAGATGAGCGGCGAGTTCGGCTGCAGTCTCAAATCGCCCCCCACCGGCGCCGTCGGTCCCCACGAACTGCGTGTCGCAGAACTGGCAGACCGCCCGATCCCGGTCGGCTTCCAGGCCGGTCCAGAGATTGCACCCGGCGAACCGGCAGAAGACCGACGCCCGCCCCGCCCGGGCCCCTTCCCCCTGCAGCGTGTAGAAGGCTTCTTTGACAGAGTACGCCATGGCGGAAACAACGGGCCGGAGAGAGGACAGAAGAGCGCGGCCGAGACACGCTACGGCGGGAAACGCGTGGAGCAGAGTCGACTTGAGCGCCGGGGAAGTGGGGAGGGAATGAGAGGCGGAGAGCACGCCGCGATCAGCGCGACGTGGTGGCTTTGTAGTGAGTGGGATCGGGAACGCCGTTCGCCTGGAAGCCGGCGCGGCGGAGCTGGCACGAGTCGCAGTCCCCACACGCCGCTCCGGTCTGCGGGTCGGCATCGTAGCAACTGATGGTCGCGCCGTAGTCGACTCCCAACTCCAGGCCCCGCCGGATGATCTCGGCCTTCGAGAGCGAGATCAACGGGGCGTGAATGCGGGTCCGCAGCGTCCCCTCGACGCCGGCGCGGGTCGCCAGGTTGGCCAGCGTCTCGAAGGCCCGCAGGTACTCGGGCCGGCAGTCGGGATAGCCGCTGTAGTCGATGGCATTCATCCCGGCGAAGATGTCGGCGGCCTGCTGCACCTCGGCAAAGGCGAGCGCGAACGAGAGGAAGATGGTGTTGCGGGCTGGCACGTAGGTCGAGGGGATGCCCGCCTCGGGCTGAGAGAGATCGCGCCCCTTGGGGACGGGCTGATTGGTGGTCAGCGACGACCCGCCAAAGACGCGGAGATCGATCTGCATGACCACGTGTCGCGCGACTCCCGCCGCCGCGGCCAGCCGGCGGGCCGCCTCCAGCTCGACGGAATGTCGCTGCCCGTACTGAAAACTGAGCGCGGCGATCTCGTATCCCTGCTGCCGGGCAATGGCCAGCACGGTCGCCGAGTCGAGTCCGCCCGAAAGCAGCACCACCGCCCGCTTCTGCCCCACCGCTTCCATCATGCTCACTCCGAGTGCCACTCCCTCCAGGCGACCGAGGAGCCGCCCGACTCTTCCTGGACTGACGGCGAGAGAGCGCCGCCTTCAGGAGACCTGGTGACCACAGTGACCCAGGCAGTGGTCCCGCGGACCACTGGGAAGTATTGTCCCCTCACTGCTCAATTCAGCAAGGGCAGCGACGCGGCGCGCGGTCGCGAAGACACAAACACGCGGCGGGGGCTATCGACCCCCGACGTCCCTCTCAATTACAATTCCGACCGAACCGCGGTGGTCCCCGCGTTGAGTGGCTCTCTCCCTTTCTCGCTCTCCAGTTGGTCCATGCACATCCTGGTGCGCTACGGTCTCATCCCGCAGGTGGTGCGTTGCCCCGTCGAGGCGGATCTCGATCTCCAGCGGGGTGACAAGGTGCTGCTGCGAACCAGCCGTGGCCTCGAATTGGCCACAATCCTGGAAAGTGTCGCGACCAAGACTCCCGAGTTGGCCACCGGTGTCACCACGGCGGCGACTCCCGCGGCGTCTGTGGCCAGTTCGCAGCCGACCGACGGGATGGCGGGAGGAGTGGCGACAGAGGAGTCGCCTCTCGATTCGGCCGCACCCGCCGCGCCCGGCTGCCAGTTCGAACGGGTGGCGACCGCCGCTGACGTGGCCCACGCCGTAGAGCTGCGGACTGCCGCCGAGAAAGATTTTGCCAAGTGGCAGCAGCGGTTCGGCGATTGGAAACTGCAGCTGGAACTGCTCGACCTGGAATGGACGCACGACCGTGGCCGACTGATTGTGTACGTGCTGGGGGGCCGAGGGGCGGAAACGACACGGCTGTCGCTGCTGGCGGCCGCCGTCGGGGCGGGGCCGATCGAGGTCGCGCCCGTCTCGGTCGACGGACTGGTCGCTCCCAAGGAGAGCAGTGGCGGGGGTTGCAGTTCGGGAGGCTGTGGCTGTCGCAAGTAGACTGGCCGACAGGTCGCCAGTGTGCCCCCGCGAGGCGTCTTCCTGTACCATTCCCCTCCCCGACTGTCCTTGGCCACGAGGTCGCTGACGGGAGAGTCTGCCAGCGTCGTGGCGTAACGCGTCGCTGGCCCTGCCGACCACCCATTTTGGCCACTTCCCTTTTGGCCGACTGCCGACAACGCTGAATCTGACCCACAGTGTGTGTGCCACAGCCTGCGGGTTCCCTGCCTTCCTGACCCTGACCGATCCATCGCATCATGACCACCGCCAGTGAAACCTCTCCGTTTGACATGCTGTCCCGGCTGCCAATGACCGAGCCCCAGAAGGTGCTTGACGCCCTGATCGAGCACCTCCGGGGCGAGAAGAACTGGCACACGCTGTTCGACGCCCTGCTGATGAAAAAGCGGCAGGCGCTGGGGCTTCCCCTGGTGCGCCCCACATCGCTCAAGGATGTGCCCGAAGGGCAGCGGGACGAGTTTGAGAAGTATTACATCGACACGGCACGGGAGATTGGCCAACTGCTGTTGCGCGACGGGTCGATCGCACAGGCGTGGAATTACTTTCGGGCCATCTCCGAGCCCGGGCCGGTGGCGGCGGCGATCGAGGCGCTCCCCGAGTCGGCTGAGCCCGATGAAGCACTGGTCGACATCGCCCTGTTCCAGGGGGTCGCTCCCGTGCGGGGCCTGCAGATGTTCCTCAAGTCGCACGGGACGTGCAGCACCATCACGGCGCTCGATCAACAGTTCGCGCAGATGACGCCTGAAAGCCGGGCCGCCTGTGCCCGGGTGATGGTCCGCCGCCTGTACGACGACCTCCGCGCGAATGTCGAGCACGACGTGAAGCGCCGGCAACCACTGGTCGCCCCGGGAGGCTCGCTGAAGGAACTGATCGCCGGCCGCGAGTTTCTG
>CAIUHT010001143.1 GCA_903898975.1 uncultured Planctomycetaceae bacterium | reverse complement strand
CGGATCACCAGCGGGTGCCGGTCCAGTCGGCTGGTGACATCGAGGTCGAGTCCCAGTTCGCCCAGCCGCTGGCGGGCCTGCGAGTTCATCTGCCGCCAGTCGATTCGCCCCCAGCGACCGGTCGGTTGGCGGCCCAGGCAGAGATTCTCGGCGATCGAGAGCGGACCAATGCCCGACAACTCCTGGTACACCATCGCGAGTCCCGCGGCGCGGGCTGCCCCGGGATCCCCCAGCGACACGGGCGTCCCGGCGATCGCGATGCTCCCCTCGTGGTCGGGGAGCGCCCCGGCGAGGATTTTCATCAGCGTGCTTTTGCCCGCCCCGTTGCTGCCGACCAAGCCATGGATCTCTCCCGGGTAGAGATCGAAATCGACCCCACCCAGCGCGCGGCTTCCCGCGAAGCTCTTGCCGATCTGCCGGCATTCAAGCAGCGGAACGCGACTCTCGGTGAGGGGGGCGGGGGCGGTCACGGAGACTGAGGGGCGAGGGACTCTGGAACGAGCGAGCAAAGACGCGGAGCCAGTCGCGGCAACACGCGAGGGGCGGGGCCAACCTGGCGGTCCCAAGCCCCACGCCACCTCAGGCCCAAGCCACCACTGGCTTGTGATGCAACGGGCTGAGGGTCGGTCGAATCTTGCGTTCGGCAGGCCGAGGGGCGGCGCGGGCACGGGGCCGGTCCACCGCATGGTCGGGCGGATCTGTCCCGATTGGGCCAGACTAGACGAGGCAGTGGGTGGGGTCGGCGAGGTAGAACATCGCGTCGAGCGTGTTCTTCTGCTCGAGCGAAACGAGGGGCCCGGGGGTGACGATTTCCAGCGGGACATTTTCGGGCTTTTCGGCGTTGCGGACGAGGAACTGCCCCACCACCAGTGCGGTCTTGTGAATGAGGCAGACCGGGTTGACCGTGGTGCCCGCGAGGCGTCCCTCCTTGACCGCCAGCAGCCCCTCTTTCT
This sequence comes from uncultured Planctomycetaceae bacterium, assembly GCA_903898975.1. Lineage (GTDB taxonomy): Bacteria > Planctomycetota > Planctomycetia > Planctomycetales > Planctomycetaceae > UBA10511. The sequence goes on along the minus strand of CAIUHT010001143.1, from coordinate 1,047 downwards.
GACCGTCGACCGCCGTCACCACCATCTCTTTATGGATGGTGTTCTCGATCGCCGGGAGGCAGGCGAGCGCCATGTCATCGCTGTGGAAGAACGCCCCGGCGATCGGTTCTTTTTCCTGGGTCAGCAGGGCTTCGAAGGTGTCGCGGGCCTTTTCCTTTTTCCAGTCGCACCACCGCACTCCCCCGCCCAGCACCTCGACCTGCGGGTAATTCTTGAGGACGTTTTCGAAGCCTTGCCGGCGACCCTGAGCGCCACTGTGCGCGCTCAGCCCGCCAATGTGGATGACCTTCCCCTTCCCCCCGATCTTGTCCATCAGGTAGCGGGTGCTGCTTTCGCCCATGAAGACCTGGTCGGGGGTCACCTCGACCCAGACGCCGGTCTCGCGCATCTTGTCCATGTCGACCAGCAGGGTGTCCATGGAGATGACGGGAATGTTGCGGGCCTTCAGCTTGCGCACGGGAGCCGCCAGCGAGTCGATCTGCACCGCCTGGAAGCAGCAGAAATCCCAGTCGTCGCCCGTCAGGTTGTCGATCTTGTTCCGCTGCTTCTCGGGGTCGAATTCGCCGTCGAACCAGACCACCTCGACGTTCAGCAGCTTGCCCCACAGTTCGGCTGTGGTCTTGCCCAGGCTGCACCAGGTGCTTTGCAGACCGGCGTTGGAGAACGCGGCTCGCAGTTTGCGCTCTCCTCCGGTGGCCGCGCCCGTCGCTCCTCCCGCCCCGCCATTGCCCGCCGCGCCGCCGTTCCCCCCGGCACCACCGCAGCCCGCCATCCAGGCGGCTCCCAGTCCGCCCAGGGCCACCTGCTCGAGAAACAATCGACGGCTGGATTCCGGAGAAGACGATGTCGGGCTGCTCATGGGATGGGGACTCGTGTCGGACCAACGCGGGGAGAAACACACGGTTCCGGCCCAGGGGCGAGCCGGGGACCAGACAGCCGCCCCATGGTGACTTGCCCTTCCCCGCCACGCAAGCGTTGTCGCGGTGGGTGCGGGCTGGGTTCCACGAAGAGCTCCCAGGCTGGCCAGCGATTCGAGTCTGTCCCTGG
>CAIUHT010001142.1 GCA_903898975.1 uncultured Planctomycetaceae bacterium | reverse complement strand
GTGCTGCGAGCGGTCTGGGCGGAGGGAGGGCGCCTGGGGGTAGTTTTAAAGCGAGGCCCGGTTGGCTGCTCTCCAACGTGTGGTTTTACCGCATCGGCCGGGTCTGAGCGACTCACTTGGGACTTGCCACGCGTCCCCTGCGGGAGTGAGCGGATGGAAGGCTCAGGCTGTGGCTTGGGGCGGCACAGCGCATCGTGGCGTAGAACGCTGAGTGGACGCAACGGGGCGGCTTGGGCCGTATGGCTCGGTTTGCCGTTACGCACACCCGGCTCGTTTGGCCCCTTGATTGACAACCGTTCCCACCGGGGGATATCAACCATTCACCGAGTTTGATTTTCTACACGCGAGGGGGAGATTGGGGCTGCGTTCTCGAAGTTTGCCAGCGGGAATTTTCCGATGTGGCCGGTGTCGGGCTGTGCCGGGTTCTGCCTGCTGCTGTCCCGGTCGGTGAGTGGTGGTCGGCGGCGTGGCGGCAGTTGGCTTGCGTGGGGTGCTTGTGGTGATGGCTGAGAGTTGGCGCTCTCAACAACTCTTCTCTGAGGGCGTGAGCCGGACATGGCGGGGAAGCTCGTTGTCAGCCGCGGCCCTTTAGGCGACCGGGAGATTGCTCTCGCCGGGTCGCGTGTGCGCATCGGTTGCGATCCCTCGGCTGAGTTGTGCCTGCCCGGTTCGCAGCTTGACCCATTTCATTGCGAAATCACCACGCACGAGGGGCGGGTGTTTGTCCGCGATCTTGGTGCGGGCGGCGGGCTGTTTTTGAATGGCGAACGAGTCACCCAGGGGGAAATTCCCGTCGGGGCGATCTTGCTGCTGGGGGAGTTTGAACTGCGCTACGAGCCTGACCCCGTCGCCGCCAGTGCCGCGACCGCTGGGACCGAGGCTGCGGAGGATAAGGTCGGCGGGCTAAAGACGGTCGGGGCCAAGGCGACTGGGACTGAGGGCCAGGGGATCAAGGCGGAGGTACGCCCGACTGCTGAGGTGGGGGAGCCGAGGGAGGCCCCGGGGTACCGGGGCGGCGTGGCTGGGGGGCCGCCGCTGGAGGACTCGTTGGCGACCCTCCTCGTTCAGCCCTCGCCCTCGAATCCCGACCCGGAAGCGACCGTTTTGGGGCCGGTTGATGAGCCCCGCGTTCCCAATATTCACCTTCGGCCAACCCCCGCCTCGACCGTCGCCTACGACGGAGGTGTGACGGTTGTTCCGGGGCGATTCACGCCGGCCGGGAGTCACGACGGGTTGTCGACCATTCGCCGGTTTGGCGACTACGAACTGCTGAACGAAGTGGCGCGGGGTGGGATGGGGGTGGTGTACCGCGCCCGGCAAGTGAGCCTCGACCGCATTGTCGCCCTCAAGATGATCCTGCAGGGAGAGTTCGCTGGCGAAGAGGATGTTGTCCGCTTCAAACGCGAAGCCGAGGCGGCGGCGCAACTCTCTCACCCCGGCATCGTCCCGATCTACCAGGTCGGACAATGCGACGGGCAGCACTTCTTCACCATGGGTTTCATCGAGGGTCAAAGCCTCAAGGAGCGGGTGCTGCGCGGGCCGCTGGTTCCCCGCGAGGCGGCGGAACTGTTGCGCAAGCTCGCCGAGGCGATTGCCTACGCCCATCGCCGGGGTGTGGTTCACCGCGATCTCAAGCCGGCGAACGTGCTGCTGGACCTGCAGGGGGAGCCTCGGGTCACCGACTTTGGTCTCGCCCGCAAGCTGGAACAGAATGGAGAACTGACCCGCACGGGAGCGGTGATGGGGACACCCAGCTACATGCCCCCCGAGCAGGCGGCGGGGAAGTCGGCGGGGGTGGGACCCGAAGCCGACATCTACTCGCTGGGGGCGGTGCTGTACTGCCTGCTGACGGGACGCCCGCCGTTCCAGGCGGCGAACCCGCTCGACACCCTGCTGCAGGTGATTGAAGGCGAACCACTCTCGCCCCGCCTGCTCAACCCGGCCATTGACGAAGATCTGAACGCCATCTGCCTGAAGTGCCTCGAGAAGAATCCCGCCGACCGGTACGCCTCGGCTGAGGCACTGCGGGCCGACCTGGCTCACTTCCTGGCCCACGAGCCTGTCAGCATTCGGACCCGCAGCTCGCTCGAGCGGCTGAAGCGGACGCTGATTCACAGCCGGGATGACCAGGAACTGGCCACCTGGGGTGATCTGCTGCTGGGTTTCGCCCCGCTGGTGATGATTCCTGAGTTGTTCTTTCATTGGATGGTGGAGGCGCACGAAGCAGGAAGGCTCGCGTCCATTCAAGTGTGGGCTCTGCTTTTGCGGGGACTGCAGTTTGTGGGGATGTTCGCCTTAGGCTGGTGCCTTCGCGGCCGCATTCTCGGCGGTCGGCGTACGACCATGTGGGAGATGTGGTCACATTGGGTTGCGTTCCTGGTGGCCTGCCACCTGGTATTCGCTGTGAAAGTGATTTCGTCCATTGTCGATCCCGCCGAGACTTTTCGACTAACGGACTGTTACCCGTATTTCAGCGTGGTCAGTGGGATGCTGTGGTTTACCCTCGGCAGCAATTTTTGGGGCGGGTGCTATGCGTTTGGTGCGCTGCACTTTCTCTCGGCCCTGGTGATGGCGTGGTTTCCGGAGATTGGGCCGACCCTGTTTGGCGTGTTGTGGTTTTTCAGCCTGGCCATCACGGGCTGGCGATTGAAACGGATGCACCGCACGCTGGTGGACCAGGAGACGCTCAGCCTGCGCAGGTGAGCGCGGGGGAGTGAGCCGGGCGGGGGGGAGGCTATGGCGAACGGTCGGTCGATTCGTCGGCGGCGGGGCGGGTGAGCACCAGCAACGACTGCAGCCCGAGGAACAGCCCGAGGGGTGCGAAGACCGCCAGCACCAGCAGCAGTTGGGCGAACCGCGAGAGGGGGAGCGTCGCCGCGACGACGAGATACAGCACCATCGCGATGGGGGTCCAGAGCAACAGCCCACAGCCCGCCGCGGCCATCTTCGATTTGAACTGCCCGCGCTCGGAGGGGCGTTCGAAGAGGACATCGACGGTTCGCCGACGGCGAATCGATTCATGCACGACCGCCTGCAACTCGACCCCCCGCAACAGATCGTCCCAGGTGGCGCGTGGAAAAACCCGCGTTGAACCGGCTGGCGTGTTCGCAGAGGCCGGCGACGGATGGGAGGTTGCCGGGATCGCGGGGGACGGGGACGGAGAGGGGCAGCCCTCGAACAAGAGGCGGTGTGCGGCGTGATCGGCGAGTTGGTCGATGGGCCAGGCCTGGGCGGGTTGGCCCGGCGGGTGCCAGCGGCACTGATCGCCCTGGGCGTGCAGCCGGACTTCGTCTTCACCCGCGACCGCGACCAGCTGGAAGCCCGCCTGCTGGCCCGGCTGAGCCGACCAGAGGACGAGCGGCAGATTCGGCCCTCCCAGCGTGGTGACCGCGGAGACAAGTTCTCCATTGGGGGCGAGGTGTCGCTGGGCGGTGACCTGCTCGAACGACCCCAGCAGGGCCCGCAGCACGGCGACATCTTCGAGGAAGTGGCGATCGAGAGCGGAGAGGAGTGCGTCGCCCGAGGCGGGGGGCAGTGTCCGTTCGAAGCGAACCTGGCGGAGTGAGCCGGGAGCGAGGCCGCCGAGCCACTCGGCGACTCCCTGCCACGCCGGCCACTCGCGAAACGGGAAGACGGGGAGGACGCGATCGGGGAATTCGGCCTGGAGCGGGCCGAGTTCCGCGAACAGCAATTCCGACTGCGCGCCCCCCATGAGGAGGAGCAGGCGGGCACCACTGCGGGCCAACTCGCGGGCTCCTTCGAACACGGCAGGCTGGTTCCCCGAGATGATGACGCCGTGAAGTTCGGGGGGAGCCAGCAGGCCACCCCACGATTCGTCGAGTTGCAGGCCGGGGGCGAGTGCGGCGAGGGGGGAGGCCAGCGGTGTGCAGAGGGCGGCGCGGACCAGCCGGGCGGAGGGAGCGCGGGCGAGTGCGGCGGCCAGCGGGAGCCCGGCGGGATCGTCGCCCAACCAGCCCCAGCGGGTGAGCGC
>CAIUHT010001141.1 GCA_903898975.1 uncultured Planctomycetaceae bacterium | reverse complement strand
GGGCGCGACCGAGCTGGTCAGTTCGACGATTCTCTCGATGAATCTCAGCCGGGCGATTCGCTCGTCAAGTCGAGCGGGCCGCTCCAGTGAGAAGAACTCCCGCGCGCTGCGCAGCCAGTCCTGTTGGGCGTCTTCGCTGGCCTGGGGCAGCGCGTTCGTCTTCAAGAGTTCCAGTTTCTGCGCGAGCAATTCGAATCGCCCACGCCAGATCTCCAGGTCCTCGGGATGCCGTTCCAGGTGGCGTTGCGCGAAGTCGAGGGCTCGATTCAGCCTGGGGAGGCACGACTCGGTCAATTCCTCTCGCAGACAGCAGTGGGTCCAGTGCCAAACGCTACGGAGCGTGTCGAGCAGGTGTGAATCAAGATCACCACTCGCATGCCGATCCAGTCGCCCGTCAAGTCGCTCGCCCGCCTCTTCGAAGCGTTTCAACTTCAGCAGGACCGAGAGCTGTTGCCGATCGCGACGCAGCAGCAGAGCGCCCTGTTCGCGCCCCTCGGGCAACAAACCGGCAACCCGCTCGAGCCTTGCGAGATCCTCCAGCGCCTCTTCCAGGGCGCCCTCCCGCTCCTCCAGCGCGACAAGCCGTTCCAACCCCAGCGCCAACTGCCATGCCATCGCCAGGTTGGAAGCATCGAGGCTGTCGACCTGGGTGCGGTATTGCGCTCGCAGCGTCTCAACGACCAACCGGGAGTCGTCCGCTTGCAGCTTGCCCGAACGCAACAGCTGCTCGGTTCTCTGGTTCAGCTGCTGCAAGGTGTCCCAGGCAGCCGAGGCCAGGTTCGATACACTCCGTTGCTGGCTGGGAAGCATCTCCCCCTCCAGCAACCTCAGCTGCTGACCATCAGGCGCGACCCCCCCCCAGGCCAGTGTCGCCAGCACCACAGCCAGTGCAGCCAGCGCACTCAACCGCGGTCGACGCCTGGCCGCAGACCACAGCCGCTCAGCGATCCGACGGGGTCGAGCCGCGATCGGTTCCCCCGCCAGGAACCTCCCGAGATCCGCGGCCACGTCCGCCGCAGATCGGTAGCGTTCGGCCGGATCGTGCCGGAGGCACTTGACGAGGATCGTCTCAAGATCACGCGGCAGGTCGGGCCGTAAGGCCCGCGGGGAGCGTGGTTCCTCGGTCGCGACCTCGCGGAGCAGGGCCAGGCCGCGGCCGGTCCCGTGAGGAGCCCGGCCGGTGAGCGCGGCGTAGAGAGTCGCCCCCAGTCCGTAAAGATCGGTGGCTGGTCCGACGGCGGGCAGGTGCGGCGCCAGGCCGGTCTGCTCGGGGGCCATGTAGAGCGGCGTCCCCACCACCTGGCCGGTCAGCGTCAACCGATCGGTCGCTCCCGGATCGAGCGAGATGCTGAAGTCGATCAGCTTCGCGAACAGCAGGTCCTCCGCAGTGGCCGCAGCCGCGCTGGCTGCATTGGCGCTGGCTGCATTGGCGGGGGCTGTAACGGAGTGGGTCGCAGCGGATGTTTCCCTGCCCGGTGCGACAGCGGGCTGGGTTCGGGGCTCACGCAGCAGCACATTCGCCGGCTTCAAG
>CAIUHT010001140.1 GCA_903898975.1 uncultured Planctomycetaceae bacterium | reverse complement strand
GTGAAACGCGTTCAGCAATCTGAACCGTTTTGAATCTGCGCTCGTCTAAACTGAGCTCCGACGCGCGAGCGTGATGTGGCTGATTGTTCTCGAGCGGCGGAGTCTCTGGCCGCCTGAAGGGGTCACCCCGCGCGGGGTGTTCGCCCTGGGGGACCAGTGGGCTTATGCGCCAGCTGAGTTGCGGGGGCGAGCTGGGGCGTGGGCGACGGCATCGAAGAGGGCCGCCCAGGTGGCGGAGGGGGCTTCGACAGCGATGGGGAGCCCCACCTCGAGCGCGGCGGCGGAGGTGACTGGGCTGAGGCTGGCGAAGCGGGGAGCGGGGGGAGCTTCGGCTGGGGCGGCGTGGGGGGTGGTCCAATGAGGGCAGAGGCGGGCGACGCCGCGCGCCATGGAGGGGCTGCTGAGGCAGACCCAGTCGAGGGGCTGGCGGGCGAGCCGGTCGTGCAGTTCGGCGGGCCATTCTGCGACATCGCGATTCTGGTAGACCACCAGCTGGTCGAGGTGCGCACCGGCTTGCGAGAGGAGTTGCGGCAGCACGTCGCGTCCCCGGCTGGCCCGTGCCCAGAGGACGTTCTGTCCGGCGACCCGGGGGGCGAGAGCGGCGGCGAGCGCCTCGGCGCGGAAGACCTGGGGGACGACGTCGGCCCGCAGGTGCCAGCGGGCGAGGGCGGCGGCGGTGCCATCGCCAATGGCGGCGAGGCGGAGATTGCCGAGCGCACGGAGATCGCCCCCCCGCTCCAGCAGTCGCCGCAGGAGGAAGTCGACCCCATTGACGCTGGTGAAGACCAGCCAGTGGTACTGCGAGAGGCGGTCGAGAACGGCGTCGACCAGTTGCCAGTCGGGGGGTGGGGCGATCTCGAGGACGGGCATGAGCAGCGGGTCGGCCCCCAGTTCGAGCAGCTGGGGGACGAGTTCGGCCCCCTGCTCGGCGGCGCGGGGAATGCCGATGGAGAGTCCGAAGAGGGGCCGCCGCTCGTACCAGACCAGCGGGCCGCGGTCGCGGACGCATTCCCCCAAGACCAGCAGGGAGGGGGGAGCGATTCCCGCGGTGGCGGCGAGGTCGGCGATGGTGGCGAGGGTGCCGGTGAGGGTGGTCTGGGCGGGGGTGGTGACGCGGCAGAGCACCGCGGCGGGGGTGGTGGGGTCGAGGCCGCTGTCGCGGAGCGAGCGGGTGATTTGCGGGAGGCGATGGAGCCCCATGTAGAAGACCAGCGTGCCGGGGAAGCGGGCCAGCGGGGCGTAGTCGAGGACGGGGTCGGGCTTGGTGGGGTCTTCGTGACCGGTGATGAAGGCGACCGCCGAGGCGTGCTGGCGGTGGGTGAGCGAGATGCCGGCGTAGGCCCCGGCGGCGACGGCGGCGGTGATGCCGGGGACGATTTCGAAGGGGATGCCCGCCTCGGTGAGAGCGGCGGCTTCTTCGCCCCCGCGGCCGAAGACAAGCGGGTCGCCCCCCTTGAGGCGGACGACGGTCTGTCCGGCGCGGGCGGCGGCGATGATCTGGTCGATGATCTCGCGCTGCTGGAGGGCGCGGGCGGCCCGGCTTTCACCCCGGAAGGTGCGAACCGCCTGGGCGCGGGTGTGCTGCAGCACCCACGGGCCCACCAGGCCATCGTAGAGCACGAGGTCGGCCCGCTGGAGGCACTCGAGCCCGCGGAGGGTGAGCAGCCCGGGGTCTCCCGGACCGGCTCCCACCAGGTACACCGTTCCCACCTTCATCGCCGCGCCGCCCCCGAATGTTTCTGCCATCAGTCGTTTATGGTAAGTTGCGGTGCAGAGACTGAACAGCAGCCACGGTGAACGCAGGGTGAGGTTCCGGGTCGGTGGCGGGGCGTGCCCCGGTCACCGCCCCCAGCCCGCCGGGTCATTCCCGGGGTGGTGGACGAGACTTCAGGGGTGCCGGCGATGAGCGCGACAAGCGACGGTGACAAGAAGCGGATTGCGGCGGACTGCTGGCGGCGGGGGAACGCGGCCCTGCCCGCCGAGAATTTCGACTATGCCATCGAGATGTACCTGACGGCGGTGAAACTGCTGCCCGACAGCCTGGTGTACCGGCAGTCGCTGCGGTTCACCGAGTACAAGAAGTACAAGAACAACGGCTCGGGGGCGAGCATGGCGGGGATGCGGGCGATGGGGTCCCGCGGGCGGGTCAAGACAGCGCGACTGTCGAAAGACTGGGCCACGGTCGACCTGGCCGCCGAGGAGGGGCTGCAGCTGAACCCGTGGGACGTGGGCTTCAACATCGACGTGGGCGACGCCGCGAAGGCGCGGGGTCATGGCGAGGTGGCGGTATTCGCCTACCAGGAGGCGCTGAAACGCGAGCCGGGGCATAAAGAGCTGAACCGCTCGCTGGGCGAGCTGCTGGAAGAGCGGGCCGAGTACAAGCAGGCGGCCGACTGCTGGCGGCGGATCTTGAAGCTCGACCCAATGAATGGCGAGGCGCGGTCGAAGATCACGCAGCTCGACGCCAAGGGGGTGATGGACCGCGGCGGTTACGAGGCGGCCGAGAACACCCGCGGGGCGATGGCTCCGCACGAAGTGGCCCGGCGGGCCGGCGGCGGGGGAGCGAGTGGGCCGGGGGAGTCGCCCGTCGCCGATCTCGAGCGGCTGGTGCGGAAAGACCCCAACAATAAAGACAACGTGCTGAAGCTGGCCGATCTCTACCGGCGCGAAGGGCGGCTGGAAGACGCCGAGCAGCAGTTGCAGAAGGCCCTCGAACTGACTGGCAACAACCTGAATGTGCGGGAAGTGCTGGAAGATGTGCAGCTGGAGATGATGTCCAAGGCGGTGGGGGTCGCCAAGGAGCAGTTCCGCGCGAAGCCTCAGGATGAAGCCCGCAAGCAGCAGGCGGTGGCGCTGGCCGCCGAACTGTTGAACCGCGAGGTCGAGGTCTATTCTTCGCGGGTCGACCGCTACCCGCAGGACATGCGGCTCAAGTTTGAACTGGCGACCCGGCTGATGAAGCAGCAGAAGTGGCAACTGGCCATTCCCCTGCTGCAGCAGTCGCGGAGCGACCCGCGGGTGAAAGCCGAGGCGCTGGTCAACCTGGGGAAGTGCTTCGCCTACGACAAGAAGCCCCAACTGGCCCGTCGGCAGTTCGAGGCGGCGTTGCCCGAACTGAGCTTCGATGCCCAGCCCGAGTTGTACAAGGAGACCTGCTACGCCCTGGGTCGGCTGTGTGAGGATGGAGGAGACAAGACCGCCGCCGAGGAGTTCTATCAGAAGGTGCTGGAAGTCGATTACGGGTACCGCGACGCGGTGACCCGCCTGGACGCCCTGCAGGCGCAGGGTGGGTGAACCACGCTGTGGCCCCCGGCCCCCCCCCACCGCTTGGGCGTCGAGTGCGTCCGCGCGATGCGCGACTGGGGTCGCTGCGCTGGACCTGTTGCCGACCGCGTTGCGAAACCAGCGCGGCACTGTGCCACGGGCTGTGGGCGGCGCAGGGCTGCACCAGCCAGTTGCGCCGCCAAGAGCAGGGCAGCCGGGGCCGACGGGCCACGACTTGCCTGAGAAACTGGGCCGAGGAAACTGGGCCGAGGAAACTGGGCCGAGGGAGGTGGCCCGAGGTGGCGAGAGGCGACGTGGCGGCGGGCGGACGAGAGAGCGGACCGACAGACCGTGTTTGAGGAGAGGACGATGCGGACTTGTGGCGGATGGTGGCTGAAGCTGGCGCTCGGGCTGTGGGCGGTCTGTGGTGCGGGGGGGGCTGGAGAGGCGGGGGCCCAGGTGTTTCGACTGAGCTATTCGGAGGGGATCCGAGCGACTCCCTACAGCGGGCGGGTGTACCTGTTCTTTCAGAAGGGGGGACGACGGGACCCGCGGTTTGGTCCCGACTGGTTCCGACCCGGTCCGATGGTGGCGGTCGATGTGGTCGATTGGCGGGCGGGGGAGCCTTTGGAGATTGCGGCGGACCGGCCTGCCGGGCTGATCGCCTTTCCCAAGCCACTGGCCGACCAGTCCCTGGCGGGACTGAAGGTGCAGGCGGTGGCGCGCTTCAATCCGCTGGTGCGCGAGGTGGGGAACGGGGCGGGGAATGGGTACAGCGCGGTCGCCGACCTGCCCGATCCCCTGCCAGCCGACCAGCCGGTTGAGCTGGTGCTGGACCAGCTGGTCGCCGAGCGGAAATTCACCGAGAGCGAATGGGCGAAGCTGTTGCGGGTCCCCAGCCGGCTGTTGAGCGAGTTTCATGGCCGGGAGAGTTTTGTGCAGGGGGCGGTGGTGTTGCCGGCGAGCTACCACACGGCGCCCGACCGGCGGTACCCGGTGCTGTTCAGCGTGTCGGGATTTGGGGGGAATCACTTCCAGGGGCAGCGGGGCGAGCCCGTGACCGAGAAGAACGCCGAGGGGGTGGAGTTTGTGCGGGTGTTCCTTGATGCCGACTGCCCGCTGGGGCATCACGTGTTTGCCGACTCGGCGAACAACGGCCCGGTGGGGCGGAGCCTGGTCGAGGAGTTCATCCCGGCACTGGATGCCGCCTTCCGGACGGTGGCCGCCCCGACAGCGCGGTTTGTGACGGGGCATTCCTCGGGGGGGTGGAGTTCCCTGTGGTTGCAGGTGGCGTACCCCGAGGTGTTTGGCGGGTGCTGGAGCACGGCACCCGACCCGGTCGATTTTCACGACTTCCAGCGGATCGATCTGTATGCCGCGGGAGAGAACATGTACGTCGACCGGGAAGGGAACCGGCGGCCACTGGGGCGGAGCCAGGGGCGGGTGCTGGTGTGGTACGACGACTTTGACCGGATGGAAGAGCTGTTGGGGCCGGGAGGTCAGCTGCACAGCTTCGAGGCGGTCTTCAGTCCCCGCGGCGCGGATGGGAAACCGGTGCGGGCGTGGAACCGGCAGACTGGCGTGGTGGATACGCGGGTGACCGAGAGCTGGAAGCGGTACGACATTGCCCACCTGCTGGAGAGCGAATGGGCGACACGGGGCCCCAAGCTGAAGGGGAAGCTGCACGTGATTATGGGGGACGAGGACACCTTCTACCTGGAGGGGGCGACCCGTCGGCTGCAACAGGCGCTGGCCCGGGTGGAGAGCGATGCCGTGGTGGAACTGGTCCCCGGGAAGGACCACGGCAGCCTGCTGTCGAGCGAACTGCTGCAGCGGATGCGGAACGAGATGGTGGCGGCGTACCTGGCCCGGCACACCGCCGAGGGAGGCCTGCGGGAGGCACAGGGACCCGGACAGTGAGAGCTGGCCAATGGGCCGGGACCAGCGAGCCGGGACCAGCGAGCCGGGACCAGCGAGCCGGGGCGTGTCACCCTCGCCAGTGAGCTGCGGGGGGTAAGCCGCCGCAACCCGGCCTGAGCGGGTGAAACCGACCTCTGCGACCCGGCGGGAGCGTCTTACGGTGAGCAGAGGCCGGGAGGGGGTGTTGCGGGCGCGCCTGTGGTTGCTGTCCCGGCGGATTCGCGGGAGGGAGAACCGGGCCGGTGGCCAGGGAATTGGCGGGGGTGGGAGGGTCGAGAAACCGGGCAGGGGCTTGACACTGCCGGGGGACGACTAGACCATAGCGACAGCCGGGGAGTCTCCCGGACGGGTCAGCCACGGGATGTAGAAGATGTCGAACCGCAAGATTGAAGTCAAAGAAGAAAACGGCGTGTCGGTGGTTTCGTTCGTCGAGAAGAAGATTCTCGACGAGGGTAACATCCAGATCACGGGGAACCAGTTGTTCAGCCTGATCGACGACGATCATCGGGACAAGCTGCTGCTCGATTTTTCGAATGTCGAGTACCTGTCGAGTGCGGCGTTGGGCAAGCTGATCATGCTCGACAAGAAGGTGAAGGCGGCGAAGGGGGCGTTGCGGCTGGCGGGGATCCGGCAGGAGATCCTGACGGTGTTCCGGATCACGAAGCTCGACAAGCTGTTCAAGATTTACGACAACAAGGCCAAGGCGCTGGAAGGCTTCTAAGCCGGCCTGGCGGGCCTGTCGATCGACGGCTTGGGGGCAGGCCGGGAGAACAGGCGGGCGCAGAAAAAATGGGCGCAACGAAGAATGGGCGCGGGCGGGAGTGGGCGCGGTCGGGCTGGGAGGCAGCCTGACGGTGAGGACGTGGTCTCTTCAGTGAACGTGCTGGTGCGATTCGATGTCTGAGATCGCCGACAAGGACGAGGTGACCATCCCCAGCGACACGAGCGCTGGGCAGACGGTGCAGGACCGGATTCTCCAGCGTCTGGAAGAGCTGGAATACGGCGAGCACGACCTGTTTGGGATCCGCCTGGCGCTGGAAGAGGCGCTGGTGAACGCGATCAAGCACGGGAACCGACTCGACCCACAGAAGGTGGTGCGGATTTCGTGGCAGACGACAATTGAGTTTGTGCGGATTGAGATTGAGGATGAGGGCGAAGGGTTCGTGGTCGAAGAGGTTCCCGACCCGACGGCCGATGAAAACCTGGAACGACCCTGTGGCCGGGGCATCCACCTGATGCGGGCGTTCATGAACCGCATTGAATACAACGAGCGGGGGAACCGGGTCTTGCTTGAGAAGAGCAAGACCTACCTGGAAGACCTCCCCCCAGTCTCCGAGGAAGCTTAGCCCCCGCGGCGGCACCCCGGTTCCGGCAGGTTTTCGAACCTGTCGAAGTCCCGGCCGGGCCGATGAGCATGGGACCTTGACGCGTGCGGGGCCAGGCGGCGATGGCTTGCCGACACGTGGAAAACTTGTCGTACGACAGGTGAGCCTCGATCTCGCGCGGGCTCGCTCAGCCCAATTTGGCCGCATGACATGCCTGTTTTCGCCAGCGACCATGGGACTACTCACCCAGCCCGCGGTCACCCACTTTTCGTGGGAGGGGGATCCGCTCGGGGCCGAAGTGCTGGGACGGCGATTGCAGGATAAGACCATGAGCAAGCGCCTGAGACCTGACCCACCTCTGACTCGCCCGCAAAGGTCCCCACTGGCATAGTCCCTGTCAGCCGGATGACGCCGGGAACTCTGTCGG
>CAIUHT010001139.1 GCA_903898975.1 uncultured Planctomycetaceae bacterium | reverse complement strand
TTCGACCACAACCCCGACTATGAGCCCCGGCAGTTGTGCACGGGAATCCGCCTGGTGGACTGCGTCGACAGTGTGCTGAGTGGACTGGTGATCCAGGATGGCGAAACCGGTCGCCACACGGTCCCCGACGCGGGGCCCCAAGAACGCCAGGCGCTGGTCGAACTGGTCCGCTGCCGCCGGATCGCCCTGCAGGGCGTGCAGATTCTCGATGGAACCCCGCTGGGCCTGGCGGTCGAAGACTCGCACGATGTGACGGTGACTGGCTGCGGAATCCTCGACACTCGGGCCGAGCCTCGCATGCAGCGGGCCATCGACTGGCGCGGCGAGGGGACTGGCAACCTGATCGCCAACTGCCGCCTGGGGGGGCCGCAACCGGCCATCGCCGCTCCGCCCCACGTCCGCCGCTGGAACAACCTGGAAGGCTGAGCCGACCCAGCCCACCGCCCGCCCGCCCCGCGCCACTGGCGTCACGCGACAGACGTCTCCCAACGGGCATTCCCCCACTCCGCTTTCCCCTCGACGCGGGCCGAATCGCTGGCGAGAATACGCGAGCGGCTTTAAGCACGGATCGGTTCGCCAGGTCCTGGGACGCAGCCCGGCGATTGGACGACCGCTCAGCGTGGTCCCTGGCTGCTCGCCGGGCAGTCCCCTCGGGCTGGCGAACCCGACCTGTCGGATTGGTCTGAGCGTTCCGCTGCGAATCCTCCGCTCTTGTCACCCTCTCTCCCCCGCTTCCCCGGCTCCGGCCGCACTGTCTCTCGAGGCCTGTTCCCGATGAGTGAGTTGCCGCACTGTCTCGAGCCAGTCCCGCCCCTTGCCAGCCGACGGGGAGTGCTCCACGCCGGCGTGCTGGGCCTGGGCGGGCTGAGCCTCGCCGGGCTTCTTCGGCAGCGGGCGGTGGCGGGGCCCGAGCTTCCCAAGGAGACGGCGGTCATCTTTCTCTTCCTGCATGGCGGCCCCAGCCAGCTGGAAACCTACGACCTCAAACCGCACGCCCCGACCGAGATTCGCGGTCCCTTTCAGCCCATCGCGACCAAGGTCCCCGGACTGGAGCTGTGCGAACTTCTCCCCAGGCACGCCGAGATCGCCGATCGCTTCACCCTGATCCGCTCCCTGACGCATGGCGAGGGGGGGCACTTTGAAGCCCATGGGCGGTTCATGTCGGGAAACCCGGGACTCAAGCCCGGCACCTTCGAATCGACCCACCCACAGATGGGGGCGATTGTGGGACGGGCACTCAAGTCGAAGGTCCCCGGCCTGCCCGCGGCGGTTGGCATGGGACTGGTGATCTATCAGAGCGCCCACGGCGACTACCTGCCGGGCATTGGCAATGGCTACTGGAGCAGTGCCTGGCGGCCCCCCATCGTCACCAGGACCGGGCTTCCCGACTCGACCCTGACGGTGACCCGCGACCGGTTGGATGACCGCGTCGCCCTCCTGCGGCAGTTTGACCAACTCCGTCGGGAGGTCGATCGCGGGGGACTGCTCGACTCGGTTGATCAGTTCAACCGCACGGCTCTCGAGATTCTGACCGCCGACAAGGTTCGGCAGGCGTTCGATCTCTCGCAGGAAGACCCCCGGCTGGTCGCCGCCTATGGAGAGGAATGGGGGCAGAACGCACTCGTCGCCCGCCGGCTGGTAGAAGCGGGGGTCAGCTTTGTCACCATCAGCGTTCCGGGTGGTGTGAAGGCGATGGATGGACCGGGGTGGGATGACCACGCGATCAATATCGACCTGCCCACCATCATGCGGCATCGCCTGCCCGTGTACGACCAGGTGGTGAGCACGTTGATCAACGATCTGTACAACCGAGGGCTCAACCAGCGGGTGCTGGTGATTGCCGCAGGCGAGTTTGGCCGAACGCCCAAGGGGACGCTGCAGCCCGGGACAGCGACGGGCAAGCTGCAATGGGGCCGCGACCACTGGCCGGGTGCGCAGTCGATCCTGGTCTCGGGGGGCGGGGCCGCAATGGGGCGGGTGCTTGGGGCCACCGATCCACAAGCCGGCTATCCCGTGGAACGCCCACTCGATCCGCAAGATCTGATGGCGACGCTGTATCGCCACCTCGGGATCGATCTCACGACGCACTTCCCCGACGGTGGTGGCCGCCCCGTGGCAATCACCACGGGCACACCGATCAGGGAACTGATCTGACCCCCGGCCTGCGCGACCCGGCGGCCAACCGCCTGCGTGAATCCTTGCTGGCGCCTGAGCGTCAGTAACGCCGCGCTTACTCATGTCCGCAGACCAGTGCCAACGGACGCGCTTAAACGGAATACCTGAGGCGGGCTGCCCCAACGGACAACCGCGAGCTGAAGGCTTCGCGAGCCAGATTCCGCACCGCCAAGCGGCACGACGGGTCTACGACCGGCCTGATGCAGATGTGTGTCGAGAAAAAATCCCGCCGTTGACCCGCGTCCGGCAGAAACGCCCGAGCGCTGTGGGGAGGGGGCTCCGACGCGACGCCCGCTACCCGACCAGCTCGACTTTCCGCTCCCCTTCGACCACTGTTCCCAGTCGATAGATCTCGAGGCCGAAGCTTACGATCCGTTCGATAATCTCGTCCACAGCCCGGGGACGGACCACCAGCGTGAAGCCGACTCCCATGTTGAACACGCGGAACATCTCTTCGCGGTCGACCTGCCCCAGTTTCTGGATCCAGTCGAAGACCGCCGGCACCTGCCACTGACCCCGGTCAATCTGCACATGCATCCCCTCGGGCAGAATCCGCTCGAGATTACCGGCCAGGCCCCCCCCCGTGATGTGCGCCAGTCCGTGGAAGGTGTTCCGCAGCGATTTGCGGCCCAGCAGGTCGATCACCGGCTTGGCGTAGATGCGGGTCGGCGTCAGCAGGGCCTGACCGACCGTCTGTCCCAACTCGGCGACATGATCTTCGATCTTCAGCCCGGCCCGCTCGAAGACCGCCTTCCGCGCCAGGCTGTAACCGTTCGAGTGCAGGCCACTCGACGCCAGCCCCAGTACCACATCC
>CAIUHT010001138.1 GCA_903898975.1 uncultured Planctomycetaceae bacterium | reverse complement strand
TGACGACGGAATGCTCTTCCTTAGCACCACCGATGGCGCAGCGTTCTACATTAACACCACGCTCGACGCGACGCCGGTCAAGGGCCTGAATGGCCCTGGGGAATGGTTCGCCATGGTCTTTCTGGGCGTCTCCGCAGCTCTCATTGGCGAAGATGCGATTACAGGCATTCCTCTCCAGAACGCCGCGAAAGGGGTTGTCCAGCCCGACGGACGGGTCCGATTCTCGCTGGTGCCTGGGTCGAGCAGCCTGAACGGTTGTGCCCAAGCGGCCGTCGATCCTTATGCGGGCACAATCGCGATCTGGAGACAAGGGAATGACGGTTTTTACCTATCGGCATTTGACGTTTTCATTGCGCCCACACGCGAGCGGCGAAAATAATGTGATTCCAACGACGGATTCGCGAGTTGGACCCGTTCCACGGAGTCACGTGAGCGGGAATCGGCACCCGTGAACGCGGGGGCCGACAGCCCTGCGGCCCGCGGGCAGTTGATGCTGTCAAATGACGGGAACCTGCACCAGCAGCGCAGTGTGTTGTGTCCCAGCGATGGTTGCTTGCAGGCTGGATGCTTGAAGTGGCTTGATGTTGCCGCCGCAGGCTCAGTGTCAGTCGCGGACGCTGTCACGGCAGGGGGGCGTGCCTCCAACAACCTGGCCCCTCCGGTTCCACCCCGAATCTTCTGATTGCCCTCCGCCGCGGGTACACTCTCGCGACTGGTCTCTTTGCCCGAGAGGAGGGTGTCAGCGATGTGGCCTGTTTGCGGTGAGGGTCAGCCAGACGCGGCAGGGACCGCTCCCACCAGTCGGCGGGGGTTCTTGGAGGACGCGGTCTGCGGACTGGTGGGCGGGTTCGCCGCGAGCGAGTTCGGGGTGCTGGGGCGCCGGTCCGCGCGCGCTGAGACGCTCAAAGATTCGCCCGCGGCGATGACCCTCGGCATGGGGAACTACGGGCTGCAGTCGCTGCCTGTCGGTGAAGCGATCGACCTGATCGACCGGCTGGGGTTCGACGCGCTGGAACTGAGCCTCATGCCCGACTGGCCCTCGGCTCCGGGAAAACTGGGGGCCGATACCCGGGCCGTGTTGCGCGCTCGCTTGGCCGGATCGGGACTGAAGTTGCGAGCGTTGATGGAGGATCTTCCCCCGTCCGCCGATGAGGACCTGCATCGCCAGCAGTTGGAGCGGTTGCGGCGGGCGGCTGATTTGGGTCGCCAGCTCTCTCCCGATGCCCCGCCCCTCGTGCAAACCGTGCTGGGTGGGGGGACCTGGGACGAGCAGCGGCCCCTGTTCCTCCGGCGGTTGGCCGATTGGCGCGACCTGGCCGAACGGGAACAGTTCCGCATCGCCATCAAGCCGCATCGGGCCGGGGCGATGTCGACCCCCGCCCAGGGCGTGGCGCTGCTCCGCGAACTGGGCGATTCTCCCTGGCTGGGGCTGGTCTTCGACTACAGCCACTACGCCTTCCGCGATCTCCCCCTGCAGGAAACCCTCGCCGAGGCACTCCCCCGGGTGTGGCATGTGGCGGTCAAGGATGTCAGGCGGCGGGACGCCGGGTTTGAATTCGATCTGCCCGGGGTGGTGGGGACGATCGATCACGCCGCGATGCTGGTCCAGTTGCGGGAAGGGGGCTATCGGGGGGATGTCTGCTGCGAGATCAGTTCGCAGGTGTTCAAGCGGGCGGGCTATGATCCCGTCGCGGCAGTGACAACCTGCGCTCAAAACATGGCGGAGGCATTCCGGGTCGCCGGCATTCCGCGCTAAGAGCGGCGGCAATAAGCCCCGCGCGGTGTGCCGGCCCAAGTCGGAAGGGCCGCGCCAGGGGGGCACAGGTTGAACAACAACAGCGAGTGAGCCATGCCACGCATTGGTTGGATCGATGAGCGGGACGCGACGGGCGAGGTGCAGTCGCTCTATGAATACTGGCTGGCACAGAATCCGGGGCGGACGGAGATCCCGGCGATTCTCAAGTGCATGAGCCAGTCGCCCGGGCTGTTGCGGGCGGTCTTCGAGATTTCGTATCGGGTGCAGTTCGCCGAGGGACACCTCTCCCGCCGGGTGAAGGAACTGATCGCCACCTGGGTCTCGGCTCTCAACCAGTGCCCGTATTGAACTGGTTCGCATGCGATGTTCCTGCAGTTGCAGGGCCAGGCGGACGAGGTGGTGCAGTCGGTGCGGGCGGGGGAGGGGGTGCCCGACGGGTTGAGTGACGCCGAGCGCGAACTGTTGCGATTTGTGCGGCTGGTCACCGAGTCGGCGTACAAGACGACCGATGCCGACGTCGCCCGCTTGCGAGCGGTGGGGTACACCGATCCGCAGATCGCCGAGGCGGTGTACATCACCGCGCTGTTCGCATTTTTCAACCGGGTGGCCGACGCCTTCGGCCTGGAAGATCCACATTACGAGCAGATGGCCAAGCCGATTCAGCCAGGCGGAAGCGCCTGGCAGAGTCCACCCAGTGATAGGGGAGACCCGGGGAAGGAATAAGGAACGGGCC
>CAIUHT010001137.1 GCA_903898975.1 uncultured Planctomycetaceae bacterium | reverse complement strand
ATTCACTTCCGGCATGTCGCCAGTGAGCCGTTCACCGCGTGACCCCTGCCGGATTGAAGAGCCGCGCTTTCGGGAACGCGCCCCCTGGGCGATAACGGTGGGCATGCGGATCGCTCGCTGTGGCGTGGTTCGCGCGCGGCACGGCCAGCCCGGCGCAACATTCTTCGACAGCACATCGGCGGATGCGGAGGGCCTACGCCCACAACCCCAGCACGGGGCTGCCCCCTTCGACGAGGTGCGTCGGGCGATTCTCGGCGTTCAACACCCGCAGTTCGGGATCGACCCCCAGTGCGTGGTACAACGTCGCCGCCAGGTCTTCGGGGCCAACCACCTTCTCAAGCGGATACGCCGCGTCTTTGTCTGACTTGCCGTAGACCCGTCCGCCAGGAATTCCGCCCCCCGCCAGTGCGGCGGAAAACAGCGTGCTCCAGTGGTCGCGGCCCCAATTGGCATTCGCCCGCGGGGTTCGCCCCATCTCCCCCAGGGCCACCACCAGGGTCTCTTCCAGCAGGCCCCGCTCCGAGAGATCGCTGATCAGTGCCGAATACGCCTGGTCGAACGTCGGCAGCAGGCTTTTCTTCACGTCGTGGCTGTGCTGATGCGAGTCCCAGCTGTAGCCATCGACGCAATCGTAGTGCACCGTCACGAACTGGACCCCGGCCTGCACCAGCCGCCGGGCCATCAGGCACGACTGCCCGAACAGGTGCCGTCCGTAGCGATCGCGGACCGGGGCCGCTTCGCGGCGAATGTCGAGCGCTTCACGCGTGCGGGGAGAGGTGACCAGCCCCAGGGCCCGCTGCTGGAACGATCCGTAGCCCGACTCGGCGGTCGCCGCTTCGACCTGCCGGCGCTGGGTGTCAAACTGCTGCAGCAGCGACACCCGGCGATCGAGTCGGTCGAGCGTCAGTTCGTTTCCCTGGGCCAGCCCCTCGATCTGGAAGGTCAATTCCTCGTCGCTGCAGTCGCGCCAGTAGGGATTGTCGGTGAGCGACCGCTTGTCGATCTTGGTGGTCACGGGGTTGTAGCGTTGCCCCAGCCAGCCGGCGTGTTCCCCCGGACGCGGGTACTGGCCCGCCTCCTGCAAGCGGCCCAAGGAGTTGGGAACCACCATGTAGGCTGGCATGGACCGGGCCAACCCGTGCTGTTGCTGGGCCTGGTGCTCGATGACCGAACCGACCGAGGGCCAGTCCTTGGGGGTCGGCTTGAAACCCCCGCCGATGGGCACATGCCACCGCCTGCCGGTCTGCACATAGTGCCCGCCCCCCGAGTGATCGTTGAAGCTGTGCGACATGGTGCGAACCACGCACAGCCGGTCGGAGATCTGGGCGGTCAGCGGGAGATGTTCGCCAATGAGCAGGTCGGGGGTCCGGCAGGCGATCGGCTTGAAGGGGCCGCGGATCGCCTCGGGGGCCTCGGGCTTCAGGTCGAAGGTTTCGAGTTGACTGGGACCGCCAAAGAGCAGCAGGAAGATCACCGACTTGGCAGGGGCGGCCCGGTCGCTGGAGGCACCCAGGGCCTGGGCCTGCCAGAGCGAGGGCAGCGACAGGCCCATCAGCCCGGATCCCCCGGCTTGCAGCAAGGTCCGCCGGGTCACCCCCTCACAGGTCCGACGCCAGCCACCGGTGATCGACAGCATCTCGCACCCCGACTTTTCGGGAACAGCCCGCAACGCGGCCCAGGTCCCAGCGGCCCAGTGCGGCGGGGAGAGGCCCGATTATCGGGTCCCCTCCATCCATCGGCAACCCCTGATCGATCGCTCAACTCCCCCTGGGCCAGGGTCGGTTTCTAGCGGCACGCCTCTGGCCAGGGGAGCCGCGCGGCTGCCTCCGCTGCGCCAACCCCGTGAGACGTGGGAGTTTTCCCCGGGGATCGCCTCGCTGCCTTAGTTTTGGCCTTGGTGGGAGCCTTCCCTCCGGTAGGTTTCCGCCGATCCGCCAGACTGCCAGTCCGCCGGGCAGCGGCAGTCGCTGCGAAGGTGAGGGGCGAGGGCGAGCCGGAGGGCGGGTGCGCCCCTGTGGCCGACGCGAATCAAGGGAGGTAGGCCAGCGGGGGCCCCATTGACTTCCCCGGTGAATCTGCCGATAGTTCTTGCAGGCGGCCCGCTTTCAGCCCGGGCTGTCGGTTCGCGGTTCTCCGCAATCCTTCGGGGGCGAACGGTTTCGACTGGATGGCTGCAGGATGAGGTGGCGTGCCGTGGTTGATCAGTTGGCCACGTAAAAAGCTGATCAAACAACAACTGCTGAAAAGAGCTTTGCTCTGGCTGCCTAGTCTAACTGACTAGGTGGCTCCGAAGGCTGGGATCCCCGTCCGAGGAGTCCAGTTTTCGGTCACCAAATCGGACTGGTCCCCGGTCAACGCCGACTACGTCGGGGACGAGATTTTGTTGCTGGCTGGCACCGAGCGGGCCGAATGGTTTGAGTGCCTGACCATCACGCTGGAAGATGACGGCAACACGCTTTTAACCGGTCCGGTAATCGACCAGGCCGCGTTGTACGGCTTGCTGAAAAAAATGCGTGATTTAGGCCTGCCGTTGGTCTCGGTCATTCAAATTCAAAATCGTTCACTAAAGGAGACAGAAATGAATACAAACAATAAGACCGCAGGAAAGCTGCTCGATGTAAGGATGATCCTTGCAGTGCTGTGGGTGGCGGGAATGCTCGGTAGTCTAAATGGAGACACGT
>CAIUHT010001136.1 GCA_903898975.1 uncultured Planctomycetaceae bacterium | reverse complement strand
GGATGAGATGCGTGTGGGTCATGGACAAGTTGGACAGCGTGTCAATGGTGTGATTCGGCGAGGGATCGGCTTTCTGTGGGCCCAGGGAGACGCGGTCCTGCCGCTGAGATCGCAGCGGGGCTTGGACGGAGCCTCGCACTCCCGGTTTGATTTGCGGGGTTGATTCAATGACACAGCCCCCGGCACCGGGTGGGGTGTCGGGGGCTGTGGGGTTTGCGAACGCGGGTCGCTGCGGGCTCAGTCGGCGAGCGGCTTCACCATGATGTTGCGGTACTTCACCACGCTCTTGGGGTCGTGTGCCTGCAGGGCGAAGCTCCCCTTGCCAATTCGGCGGGTTCCCGTGACGCCGTCCGGTTCGACGTACTCATACAGCACCTTGTCGTTGATCTTCACCGTCACGCTCTTTCCCTTGACGATGATGTGCTGGGTGTACCACTCGTTGTCTTTCGCGGGGGTCTCGAACCGCTTGACAATGAAGTACAGGCTTGAGCTCTTGACCGGGTCGGTGTGGGTCTGGTTGACCTGGCACTCGATGCCGGTGTTGGGGAAGGTGTCTTCGTACTTGGTGTGGAAGTAGATCCCCGAGTTGCTGCCCGGGGTGGTCATCACGTCGGCCTTGAACTCGAAGTTCTTGTACTCGGTCTCGGTGAACAGGTGCGAGCGGATGGGCGGGGTCACAATCAACCCGTCGACCACCTTCCACTCGACCTTTTCACTCGCCTTCCAGCCAGTCAGGTCCTTGCCGTTGAACAGCACCTGCCAGCCGTCGGCAGTGGCTTTGTCATCGGCCGGGACAGATCCGGCAACCAGGGCGAAACAGGCAGTCACCACGCCCAACAGGGCGGCACGTGCGGAACGCATCGCGATACTCTCCAGGAGAAACTCGGGTCAACACACCAACAGCCAGATTCGCCCCAGCACATTGAAAGGGACCCACCCGGGCCACTCTTCGCGCGGGGCGCTTACGTCATCTCGTCCGCGACGTCGGAATCGCGGACCTGAACCTGCAGGGCCCCCAGCATGCGGGTCAACTGCGCCTCTTTCTTAGTGATGTTCATTACGTTGTCGAGCACAAAGGCCCGCCGTTCGTTGCTGGGGTGCAGGATGAGCCGGCCCGACCGCAGCAGGAAGTATTCGAAGATGTCGGTGATCTCCTTGTCGATCTTCAGCGAGGGAGCCGAGAACCGCTCGAGGTTGCTCAGGAACCCGTGATGGTGCAGCAGTTCGTTGGGGGCGACCTCCCAGTAGTCGAACTGCACGTTGATGAAGACCGCGATGAAGATCGCCGCGATGATCCCGAAGATCGAGAAGTAAAAGGTCGCGTTCGCCAGGGGCCGGTAAGACTTCAGCACCGTGTTGAGCGCAGGGAGAATCTGGTCGTTCAGGCGAAAGGTGAGGAGCAGGCCCAGGACCGCGGCTGCGATGAAGAAAAACAGCGTGAGGCTGGTGGTGCGGGGGAAGTCGAAAGCGAACACGATGAGATTGAGGGCGAAGATCACCAGGAAGGCGACCCCCACCAGGTGCACGTCGGTCCGGCTCGACATTTCGTTCATCGTCGCCTCATGCAGGGCGGCGGCCGGTTGGGCGGCGGCCGGGGCGGCGGCATCCGGGGCGGCGGCATCGGGCGCGGCAGGGGCAGTTCCCTCGGCGACGGCAGCCGGGGGAGCCTTGGGGGTGACGTCAACCTGTCGGGCGACCAGCGACGAAACCACCAGCATATAGATCCCCGCGAGCAGCGCGGCGATCATCGTGGGATAGAGAAAAATGATCTTGGGGTAAGCGACCAGGTACATCGGCTTGACCTGCCGGTCTTCATGGGCGGTTGCCTCGGCCAGCGACATGCGGATTGTCCTTCCCTTGAAAAAGACGAAGAGGTGGAGGCCCCCGGGGGGAGCCCCCCTCCGGGCTGCCAATATATCGGGCTGAACGCCGGGGCTGCCAGTACGCCCCCACTCGGGGCCTTGAACCCAAGGCCCCCTGGAACCGACTCCCGTCACCCCGACGACCCACTCCGCGCGGAGATCGGGGTGCAAGCGGCACCGCGTGCGCGACGCGACTCCCGTGATCGTTGTGCCGATTCGTGGCGTTCCACCGCAGCACAGTGCCCGGCGAGATTCGAAGCGACAGATTTCACCCGAAACGCAAACGGGCCCGGTGCCGGTTGCTGTAGAGTGCTACTCTGGGAACGGAGATTGGCGTGCGGCGGTTCACGCACTTTTGAGCAGGAGGTGCGATTTCTTCCCGTGGCGTCCCGCGCAGTGCGTGGCCCGGCCGCGGTGATCACCAGTGGGCTGGAGACAACAGAGAAGAGCTTGTGAGCTGTGTGCCGGGTTCGCTGTGCCGGGCTCGCTGTGCCGGCATCCCTGCGTCGCCAGGCGGGGGCGCTGGCTGTGTCTCCAGCAGCCGCGACCGTCGTTCAGCCTCGTGAGCCGTGACCGAAGCCGGCCAGGCGCACGGGGACGCCCCGCTCGGCGAGATACCGCTTCGTCTCGGGAATGCTGTACTGGCCGAAGTGGAAGATGCTGGCGGCCAGCGCGGCACTCGCCCCCCCCTCGGTCAACGCCGCCCACAGATGCTCCGGGCAACCCGCCCCGCCACTGGCGACCACGGGGATGTTCACCGCGTCGGCGACTGCCCGCGTGATCTCGAGATCGTAACCGTCGCGCGTGCCATCGGCGTCCATCGAGGTCAGCACAATCTCTCCGGCGCCCAGGGCCTCGACCCGCCGGGCCCACTCCACCGCCTGCAGTCCGGTGGGAACCCGCCCCCCGTTGATGAAGACTTCCCAGAACTCCTGCCCGTCGCGGAGCACCCGCTTGGGGTCGATGTTCACCACGATGCACTGGCTGCCAAACTTCAACGCCGCCTCCCGCACCAGGTCGGGATCGCGGACGGCGGTCGAATTGATTGACACCTTGTCGCAACCAGCCTGCAGCAGCCCCCGGATGTCTTCCAGCTTCCGGATCCCGCCCCCGACTGTCAGGGGCATGAACACCACCTCAGCGGTTCGGCGAACCACATCCAGCAGGATCTCGCGCTGCTCGTGCGAGGCGGTGATGTCGAGAAAGACCAGTTCGTCGGCTCCCTCGGCTTCATACCGCCGGGCCACTTCGACCGGGTCGCCCGCATCCCGCAGGTTCAGGAAATTGGTCCCCTTGACCACCCGCCCGGCATGCACATCGAGACACGGAATGATTCGGCGAGCCAGCATCAGTGTGGTCGGAGGGAAAAGGAGGGGGGGCGAGCGGGGAATGCGCGGAGCAGGGCTGGGCGTTACAACTGGCATAATCGGCACCAGTGGAGCGAACTCCTGTCAGTATCTCGCCCGGGGGACCCGCTGCCCAGCCTGAGGAGAGGTTTTTCCTCGCTGCTTCTCAGGGTGTCGGCACAATCAGCCACAAGTCCGCGGGGGCCTGAGGGACGAGAAGGGGGGCGGCTGGCTGTCGCGCGGCCGGTGGGATGGCACCGGGGCGGGTTGTCGTTTTCCGCCGGTTTGCCCGGGGGAGAGGGCGAAACTTCTTGACCACCCCTCTCCAACCCGAATACATTGAAGTGCGGTTGAGCGACAGCTTCGCCCGGTGTCGACGGAGATGCCGGGGGGCCGCAATCTTCGTCGCAATCGGCACAGGCACGCGCAGCGGGCGACAGGCTCTCCCGCCGGGCGGTTTTTGCCGACAACAAGACCACGGTTGGCCATCGATCCCGCGCTTGGGCGCATCGGGAACCTCGCATGCACATCTCCGGGAAAATTTTGGCGGCACTTGTGGCCCTGCTGGGCGTGGGGGGAATCTACCTCACCGCCAAGACGCTGGGGGTCCGCCAGGGGTGGATGGAGCAGGCCCAGAAGAACCAGGCCGAGCTTGAGAAGAAGCGCGCGGAACTGGTGACCGCGAATGCCGAGCGAGATCGCAAGCGGGCCGAATTCGTCCGGGCGATTGTGGGCTGGGAACGGGCCTACGAAGGGAACGCCGTGCAGGTCGAGGTGGACGCCAACGGGAACTTCGCCATCGATGGCGTGGGGACCGCGAACGGGGTCGCCACCGACGACGTGCTGTACGTGTTTGTGCCCGGGCAAGAGGCGGGGACCAGTGTCTTTCTGACAGCGGTGAAGGTGGCCCAGGTCGCCGACAACCGCGTCAACGCCGCCCCGTACGTGCGAATTCGCCAGGGCGAACTGCAGGCGACGGGACAGAAGTTCCCGGCCCGCATCCGCAAGCTGGTGCCGACGCGGTTCCAGAATGAGATCGCCTCGATCGACCAGCGGCTGTTGCTGCTGGAGCAAAGCCTGGCGAACGCGACAGCCGACCAGACCTTCCTGAAGGATCTGCAGGACCGGACCGATCTGCTGATCGCCGAGCGGATGAAGGAGCTGAACGGGAACCCCGAACTCGAAGGGGCGAATGTTCCCGACGTGTATCGTGCCGGGTTGCTGGCGTCGATCGCATCTGAAGAAGAGTTGCGGAACGCGGCGTTGCTGGAGGCCGACCTGATGCTGCGTCGCCTGCTGCGAACCCGCCAGCGGCTGGAAGAGGTGATCGAGAGCAACAACGAGATGGCCCGCACGCTCCCTCAGCCAGTCTCGAACCAGGCGTCGAACACCCAGTCGACGCGTTAAGCGGCGGGGAGGTCTCTCGCCTCGGGCGTTAAGCCAGCAATGCCTGGCTTGATCGGCGCGGGCTGAGGCTCTGATTAGTCGAGCCGCTCTTCCTTGAGCCGGCCCCAGATTCGGGCGGCAATCGCGGCCATTCCCCGATCGCCGGGGTGGGCACCCACTGCGGCGTGGCGGAAATCGCGTTCACTGCGGGCGGCGTTGTCAGGCACCGCTCCGAGATCGCCGCAGTCGACGAACAGCGCGCGTGTCGAGCAGGCCGCACTGGCGAGTGCCCGATCGCGGCGGGGGTTTCGCCAGAAGCCACTGCGAACCACCACGGTCGCCGGTTGATCGCGCGTCAGTTCTTCAAGCAGCTGGCAGACCGCGGCGTAAAGCCGCTGTTCGGCGTCGTCGGTTGCCAGCGGTGCCATGTTTTCGCCAATCGCCAGCACGATGAGCGTGGGGTGGAAGGCGCGATCTTCGGCCAGCCCCTCCGTGAAGTTGTAGGTGGTGTAGCCGCGTTCGAAATCGGCGATGTTCCGCACCCGCAGGGCGGGGGGGCGCCCGGTCGCCTGCTGCAGATGAGCCGCCAGTTGATGAACGTAGTCGCGATCGGCGGAACTGGCGGCCATCCCCCACTCGCCGGGCCATTCCAGCTCGACCGAGGCGGGATGAATGGTGAGGCTGTTGCCCAGGACAAGCACCCGCGACGCATCCCACGGCCAGCGACCCGTCGGCCCGGGAGCGGGCTCGGCCTGTGGCGGCGGGTTGGTGCGAGCCAGCGGGGCGGGAGCGGGGAGTTGTGCCCGAGGTACGGCGGCCCCCAGCGGGAATTGCGTGACCGCCCAGAGCGCGCACGCGCTGAGAAAGAGGTTGCGACCTGGCCAGCGGGGCGCTCTGTGGGGAGCGCTCATTAAAACGTGCCGGCCAGCGTCCCTCCGTCGACCACCAGCACGGTGCCGGTGATGTAGCTGCCAGCGTCGCTGGCCAGCAGGAGGGCGGGGCCGGCGAGTTCGCGCGGGTTGCCCCAGCGGCCGACAGCGGTGCGATCGGCGAACGCCTGCTGCTCGGCGGGCGAGAGGACCGATGCCGGGAGATCGGTGAGGAACGGACCCGGGGCGATGCAGTTGACGGTGATGCCGTGCCGGCCCAGGTCGAGAGCACTGGCGCGGGCCAGTCCCAGGAGCGCCGACTTGGTCGCCGAGTAAGAATTCCGCCCCGCCTTCGAGGCCAGCCCCATGATGGAGGAGATGTGAATGACGCGGCCCCAGCCCCGGCTCTTCATCCCCGGGACCACCGCGCGGGTGAGGGCCATGCAGCTGGAGAGGTTGAGTTCGACAATCCGATCCCACGCCTCGTCGGTGATGCTGTCGATGGACTGGGGGACGTTGCTGCCGGCGTTGTTGATGAGGATGTCGATCTGTCCGAAGCGGGCGAGCGCGGCTTGGGCCAGCCGGTCGCATTCATCCCGGCGGGACATGTCGGCGGTATCCCACGCGACCTCGACGCCTGTCGCCGCGACGATCTCCTGGCCAGCGGCAGCCAGCTCGTCGGCGTGACGACTGCAGAGGAAGAGGCGGGCACCAGCCTCAGCCAGGCCGAGGGCCATCGCCTTGCCGAGCCCCTTGCTGCCACCGGTGACGAGCGCCACTTTGCCCCGCAGGTCGAACAAGCCGTGCATTCCATCTCTCCTGGGTCGTCTGACAAACATTCACCGGGCGATCACTGCCGGCCCGCGGCCGATGAAAGCCGGGGTGGTCGCGGGATTCTACCGCGCGACTCCAGCCGAGCCGGCCCACCGGCAGACCAGTTCGCCTCGCAACCGGATCACAGTCGAGCCGTCTACGACCCGCACCTTACGGGGCACTCCCTCGGCAAGTCAAACACGCCAGGTGTGTCGACTGCGCAAAGAGCGAAGCAGTCGCACTGCGAGTCGAAGGAGTGACTTGCTTCACCAACGCGCGAGAGCCACCGCAGAGCGAGTCGAGATGCGTTGTCGCGACGTCCGGGTGTGCTCCGTGTTGCCGCGCGGCGGCGATGTGCTGGCCGCAGTGCAGCGGGGGGGCAAGCAAGCGAGCGATGCCTCGCAGACAGCCTTCGCCAACGTGCCGAACACGCTGGCAGGGGCGATATCGTCGAGGCGCACGCCGGGTCAGCATGCTGTCCTGAACGGCGTAACGTCCGAGATGACAGGCTGGCACGCCCGGCGGAGCCGTTGTGATGACCCACCGGCGAGCGGCCATGGTCGGTTCAGAACAGTTCCGGAATGGGGCGACCACCTTCCGCGACGATCGGGATGGGGCGGCCCTGCGGATTGACCCAGTGCGAACCGAGGTCGATTTCGAGGTGGCGGTAGACCGTGGCGGCAAGGTCTTGTGGTCTGACCGCCGCCTCGACAATTTCCCCGCCCCGGGCGTCGGTCGCGCCAATCGCCTGGCCGTGCTTCAGGCCGCCTCCCGCCATCACCATCGACATCACGTTGGTCCAGTGATCGCGTCCTGCCTCTTTGTTGATCACCGGCGAGCGGCCGAACTCCCCCATCATCAGCACCAGCGTGCTGTCGAGGAGTCCGCGGCGTTCGAGATCAAGCACGAGGGTCGCGAGCGCCTGATCGACATGCGGCATCAGGGGCCGCAGCCCCTTCTCGATGCCCCCCCACCGCACGTTGTCGCCGTGATGGTCGAAGTATCCCCACGCGCCGCTTACCAGAACGAAGGTGACTCCCGCCTCGACCAGCCGGCGGGCCAGCAGTGCCTTGGGCCCGATGGTGTTGTCGCCGTATTCATCGCGCACCGACTGGGGTTCGTGCGAGATGTCGAAGGCCTGCTGCACCCGGCCCCCCAGCACCATGTCGAACGCCTGCTGCTGAAAGCGACCAAGTCGCCCGAGCGATTCCTGCCGGTCGAGATCGCTGCGCAGTCGGTCGAACGACCGGCGGAGCGTGTTGCGATCGTCGAGGCGATCGACCTGCACTCCCTGCGGCAGTCCGAACCGCCCGACCAGTTTCAACCCCTCGACGGGGGCGTAGGCCGAACCCATGTGCCCGGCTTCCCAGACATCGGCCTTCCAATCGGGGGCCAGCCCGACGAACGGGGGGAGATCGGGGTGATTGGGGCCGCGAAACTTCGCCGCGATCGAGCCCATCGAAGGGTGCCCGTCGCCATCGCGACCATCATCGCTGCGGCGGGCGAGCGGGTTGCCCGCCTGGAGGGTGATGGGAGTGTGATTGCTGGCCCGGCAATCGACCGAGCGGAGGATCGAGAGGCGGTCGGCGATCGCCGCCTG
>CAIUHT010001135.1 GCA_903898975.1 uncultured Planctomycetaceae bacterium | reverse complement strand
GATCTTTCAGCAACCTTGCTTCAAATCCAGACCAACGACTCCTTGATTGAGAGAGCACGCTGGAAACTCCCTCCATGGTTTCACCACCGACGGCTACGGCCGCTCGGTGGCCGAACTGTTCCGCGGCGGCCGCAATCTCAATCAGGCCCCGGTGGCCGCGGGCGCAGCGGTTGCCTACTGGCAGTACATCAGCGGTGGCGACCGGAACACCTACAGCCGATCGGAAACGGGGGCGCGCCTGCCGCGAATGGGGGTCTGGGACCGCCCGGGTGGGATGACGCGGCCCTGGGTCTACCGGCACGTTCGCCGCTCCGGTTCCTCACAACCCAGCGGCAACGGGCACTCATCCGCTTCCTGATGTCAGCTTTGACAGCCTCGCTGTAACGCCGCACTGGTCATCTCCTTGAGCCCCCGGTGTTCAAAAGACCGGGCAACAACTTTCCTGACGGCGGGGGCGGCCGGGGTTGCGCGATCCATGCGAACAAGGGGAACAGACCTAAGCTGACCAGACCAGGCAGACCAGATCATGTCCTCCCTGCAGGGTGCTCCGTCGCCCGCATCACCGGGGCCCAAGCCGCGCAGCGTGAATGTTCAGGAGGCCAAGACGCACCTCTCGGCCCTGTTGGCCCGGGTTGCAGCCGGCGAACGCATCGTGCTGTCGCGCCATGGCAAACCGATCGCTCAGCTGGTGCCGCTCGACCCCAGCCCGCGCCGCCAGCTCGGCTTCCTGCAGGGAAGCGTGGATGAGGCGTTCTTCGAGCCCCTGCCCAACGACGAGCTCGAGCGCTGGGGCTGATGCAACTGCTGCTCGACACCCACGTGCTGCTCTGGGCTCTGCTGGAGCCTCAAAAGCTCTCGCCCATCTTGCGCAACGCCCTGGAGGACAGCGACAACACCCTGATGGTCAGCGCGGCCTCCGCCTGGGAGATCGCCACCAAGTGGAGGCTCGGCAAGCTGCCACACGCCAGGGCCGTCGTCGAGAACTACGCCATGGCCCTGCATCGTCTGGCGGCAGTTGAACTGCCGATCAGCGGTGCCGTGGCCCGCCAGGCCGGCCTCTGGCAGGTGCCCCACCGGGATCCCTTCGATCGCCTGCTGGCCGCCCAGGCCAGCTCCGACGATCTGCTGCTGGCGAGCACGGATCCGGCCTTCGCGCAGTTTGAGGGGGTGCGGACGCTGGCGTGAACCCAGGGCAGCCACCACTCATCGCTGCGCGATCGCCGCGAGCTGACGCCGCATCACCACGGTCTGCAGCACCAGGGCGCTGAGCACCACCACGAACATCAGCGCCAGCAGCTGCGCCGCCAGGGGCTCCGCCAGCGCCACTGGGATGCCGCGCAGGTGCGGCAGTTCCTCGCTCAACGCCACCATCAGCGCCAGGGGCACCGCCGCCCGCACGCCGCAGCCGGCAACAACCAGGCGGTCGGGCCAGGAGAACCGGGCCGCCGGCAACAGCGCCCACACGGCCAGCAGGCGCGCCAGGGGCAGCACGATCGCCAACAGGAGCCCCAGCGGCAACACGGTGAACAGGACCGCCGGCTGAACCAGGAGTCCGAGCCGGAGCAGCACCGTCACCTCCGCCGCCGTGTTGAAGGGGTGCATCACCCGCCCCAGCGCCTGCTGCTCGGCCCATGGTCCGGCTGCACGGCAATCGCCAAAACCTGCTCGCCGCTCTCTCGGCCCAATGAGCCGAGCAGCAGCTGGGGCTGGTTCTCGACCTCGCGCATGGGCCCGCGCAGACCGGGGGATCCGCCAAAGGTTGCGATCCGCTCGCGCCGGGGAGGAATGCACGCCAGCAGCGGCGCGCAGACCCGGCCCAGCTCCAACCCGTAGGCCACCGCCTGCCCCACGTCGACCACACCGGCGGCCGGGCCCTCGAGGCAG
>CAIUHT010001134.1 GCA_903898975.1 uncultured Planctomycetaceae bacterium | reverse complement strand
GTCACACCGAACCGGCCCGAGGCGACCTGCTTGATCGCGCTGCGGCGGAGATCGCCATTGGCGTCGGGCCGATAGCGCACGCTGTCTTCACCCCCTTCGCCCGTGTTGCTCTTGCCGCCAATGCGGTTCATGGCAATCGCCAGCGTCTCGTGCGCCTCGCGCGAGATTGAACCCAGCGACATCGCCCCGGTCGCGAACCGCCGCAGCAGGCTCTCGACTGGTTCGACTTCCTCCAGCGGAATGGGCTGCGACGCGAAGCGGAACTCGAGCAGCCCCCGCAGGGTCGCCAGGTTTCGCTGCTGGTTGTTCACGAAGTCGGCGTACCGGCGGTAGGCGTCGCGGCTGTTGCTCCGCACCGCGTGCTGCAGCTTGGCCACCATCTCGGGGTTGACCATGTGAAACTCGCCCCGCCGCCGCCACTGGTACTGCCCCCCCACATCGAGGTCGAGGTTCTCGGGAACCACGACGGTGGGATGAGCCACCTGGTGTCGGCGCTGAACCTCGATCGCGATCTCGTCGAGCCCAATTCCCTGGATGCGGGTCGCCGTCCGCGAGAAGTACTCGTCGACGAACGCCTTGTTCAACCCGACCGCCTCGAAGATCTGCGCGCCGCGGTAGCTGTGGAGCGTCGAGATCCCCATCTTCGACATCACCTTCAGCAGCCCCTTGTTCACCGCCTTGATGTAGTTCTTCTCGGCGGCGGAGAAATCGACGGGGCCCTTCGCGTTCTTCAACTCGCCCCGCCCGGCCAGTTGGGCCAGCGACTCGAAGACCAGGTACGGGTTCACCGCCCCCGCCCCGTATCCGAACAGCAGGGCGTAGTGATGCACCTCGCGCGGTTCGCCCGACTCGATGATCAGCCCGCACCGGGTCCGGCTCCCCTCGCGGATCAGGTGATGATGCACCCCCGCGCACGCCAGCAGCGCCGGAATCGCCGCGTGGTCGCGATCGACCCCGCGATCCGACAGCACCAGCAGCGCCGCCCCGCCCATCACCGCTGTGTGCGCCTCGGCCCGGACCCGCGCCAACGC
Source organism: uncultured Planctomycetaceae bacterium (assembly GCA_903898975.1). Taxonomy (GTDB): domain Bacteria; phylum Planctomycetota; class Planctomycetia; order Planctomycetales; family Planctomycetaceae; genus UBA10511. The sequence continues at coordinate 1,005 of CAIUHT010001134.1, read as the reverse complement.
CTCTCGCAGCCCCGTCGCCCCCTCGGCGACCTTGTACAGCGTCGAGATCGTGTGCGTTCGCAACTCGCCCGAGTTCAGCTTCCGCAGGGTCGCCAGGTCGGCATTCGACAGGATCGGCTGCTTCAACCGCAGCTGATGACAGTGAGCCGGGGTCTCGCTGAAGAGATCCCGCTCGGCCCCCAGGGTGGTGACCAGCGAGGTCACGATCTCTTCGCGAATGGCGTCGAGTGGAGGATTGGTCACCTGCGCGAAGAGCTGCTTGAAGTAGTTGTACAGCAGCTGCGGCCGGGGGGAGAGCACCGCCAGGGGAGTGTCGTTCCCCATCGAACCGATCGGCTCTTCGCCCGCCTGCGCCATCGGCCCGACAATGATCCGCAGATCTTCGAGCGTGTAACCAAACGCCTGCTGCCGTGACAGCAGCGTGCCAAGGTCATGCGCGGGGGCTTCGCCCCGGGGGAGATCTTCCAGCCTGACCTGCTGCTCTTTCAGCCACTGCCGATACGGCTGCCGATTGGTGAAACCGGCGCGGATTTCTTCATCGGGAATAATCCGCTTCTGGGCAGTGTCGACGAGGAACATCTTGCCCGGCTGCAGGCGTCCCTTCTCGAGCACGTTGGTCGGATCGATCTCGAGCACGCCCGACTCCGACGCCAGGACCACGTACCCGTCGCGGGTGATTGTGTATCGCGAGGGACGCAGCCCGTTGCGGTCGAGCACCGCGCCAATGATGACACCGTCGGTGAAGGCGATCGACGCGGGGCCGTCCCACGGCTCCATCAGCGAGGCGTGGTATTCATAGAACGCCTTCTCGGCGTCGGGCATCGACTCGTGGCCATCCCACGCCGCGGGGATCATCATGCGGATGGCGTGGGGCAGGCTGCGGCCACCCATGTGCAGCAGCTCGAGCACCTCGTCGAACGACGCCGAGTCGGATGCGCCCGGCGTGCAGATGGGGAACAGGCGGTCCAGGTCGCCGGGAATCAGGTCGGACTCGAGCAGCGCCTC
>CAIUHT010001133.1 GCA_903898975.1 uncultured Planctomycetaceae bacterium | reverse complement strand
GACCAGCAGGTCGGCGATCGAATTGTCTTCCAGGTCGAGACGGATGCCGTCGAGGGAGTTCCCCTGGAGCGAGGAGTTCAGCACGCTCAGGTTGCCGATCGAGTTGTCGATCAGCCGCATCTGCACGCCATTCCCCTGGTTCGACGAAATCTCGGTCGTCGGATTCGGCGTGAAGGCGTTCCCCACAATGCTGGTGGTGATATTGCCGGAGTCACGTCCCAGGGCGGTCACGCCGTTCCCGGTGTTCGTGCGGGCGGTGAAGTCCCGCAGCAGGGCGTCGACCGTGGCACTGTTCTCGGCGATCAGCGTCACGCCGTCGCCCACGTTGCCGCTGTACTCATCAAACCGGCTGTCCAGCGTGACGTTCGACGAGTCGCTCGCCGTGACCTGCAGGCCCGAGCCGAGGCTGCCCGTCACCAGGTTCCGCCGGGTTGTCAGATCGAGCACCGAGCTCCCGGTGCTGGCAATGTCGATGCCCGTCGAGCCAGCGTCGGTCACCGTGACGTCGTTGATCAGCCCGGTGCCGCTCGCATTCGTGATCTGGATCCCTTCCAGGACCGAATCGGTGATGTTCAGGTCATGCAGGTTGAAGTCTTCGACATCTCCCCCGGCAATCGCCCGCCCGCCGGCACCGGGAATGTTGAAGCCCGCCACCTCGTTGTGATTCGCGAGGGTGACCGCGTCGCCCGTCAGGTTGGTAATCGAGGGGAACGGCCCGGGGGTGAAGCCCGGCAGCAGGAAGGTTCCCTGGGTCGAGGTGAACTGGTGGGGGAAGCCTTCGCCCAGCAGCCGCTGCCAGTCGTTCAGCACGATCCCGCCATCCATGTTCAGCGTCGTGCCGTCGCCGCGGTTCACGAAGATGATGTCGACGTTCGAACCGGTCGTGCCGGGCAGGGTGTTCAACGGCCGCTCGAAGGTTCCGTCACCCCCCGCCGGGGCCAGGTTGTTCACGTGCACCACTTCGATCGGAGTTCCGATCGCGCCGCCCGAGCCACCGGTTCCCCCGGCCCGCAGGGCGTTCACGAAGTCGACCACTTCGTGGGTCAGCACCATGTTGCGGTAGTTCCGCTCCATCTACTGGTAGAGGCGGGTGGTCTGGGGCATCCGCTGGAACCACATCGGCGACTCCCCGGTCCCGAGGTACCAGGTGACCGCTGCGGTCAGGTTCGTGTCAAAGAACGGGTCGTTGCTCCAGCCGACGTTGACGATCAGGTTCTGCGTCACCAGCGCCTCGGCCCGGGCCTTGACCCCGTAGCCCGACCCGGCGACGTCCCCTTCCATGTAGTAACCACCGGCGTACGCCCGGATCCCCGCGTCCGAAAACCCGGGAATGAAGGCCCCGCCAATTTCAAAGTCGCCCCCCGCCAGCGGGCTCTGGTACAGCGTCTCGCGACCCAGCCCGATGTTGTTCCCCACGAAGAACACCCGCCCGTCCAGCTGCTGGGTCAGCACGTTCGCCGCGCTGTCCTTGGGGAGGTAGATGTTGGCCCGCACGTCGAGGATGTTCCCCAACGACTCCAGGCTGACTCCCCACTGGCCGTAGTCGAAATCGCCCGTGGTGTCCTGGTCGAACCAGCCACCCATGCCCCAGATCCGCTCCGACTGGGGATCCATCCACCGCATGCCGCCCCCCAGGCTCCCGACGAAGTTGCCTTCGAAGGTCAGGATCCCGCGGGGATTGATGAACAGCAGGCTCTGGTCGGGCTGGACCATGAACGGCTGAAAGATGCCGAACGTCTGGTAGCCCTGCGAGTAGCCAATCCCATCCCCGACATCGGTCCGCAACTGGTAGTTGCGGTTCCCGAAGCGGTCGAGGGTTGGCCGGCCCCCCTCGGCAACCGCAAATCCGGGCTGTTGCGCGGCGGCGGTGCCGGCCACTAGGCCAGCCGCCATGACCGCCAGGCACGGCACCGAACGTGCCGTTTTCATGAGTTGCTCCAGCCGGTAGCGAAGGGGAGAAATCATGGGATTTTTGAGGAGGAATCGGGACCTGAGGAGCGCGAAACCGTGGTTCCGCTGGGAATCTGTAACGCTCGTATCGTTTCTTCGACCAGTTCAGGTCGTGCGGATGAGTGAATCTGTAACGATTCTTCCGGCCGTACCGACCTTGACGGTCCTGCCGGTGCAGAGGCCCCGCCGGGCCCGAAACGAACTCAGCCGGGGGGGAACCACGCAGTTCCCACCCGGCTGATTGTTCATTCCGCAGGTGGCTCCCGAGAACGCGGCACGCGCCCCGGTCCACCCCTCCGCAACTGTCGCTGTACCTGTTACTTGGCCGGCTTGCGCGGCGCGGTTGCCTCGGCAGCACGCTTCGCGCCCGCTCCGCCCGAGGTCGCCCCCGACGGGGCAGCTGCCCCCGGAGTGCCCCGCGCTGGCGCGGCCCGCGTCCCCTCGGCGGTCGTGGCCTTGGGCTTGCCCGTCGCACTTCCCCCGGCTGGCTGCACGCCCGCTTCGCTGTCGTACCGCTGGTTGAGGTAGTTGATCAGCGCCTCGGTGATGTCGTCCTTGTCGCGCCGCCAGGCAACCGTCTGCTGCAACACCCGCCGCAGCTCGTTCGGATTCTCGCTGTCCGCTTCCATCTTGTGGGCGTCGAGCACAAAGGCGTACCCGTTCGCCTCGGCGAACTTGTCGAGCGCCTTCTGCACCACCCCGTACATCTCGGCCTGGATCTCGATCTGCCGTCGAGTGAGCTGGTTCTTCGCGACCTGCACATAGGTCTTGGCGCTCGACTCGATCTTGATCAGTTCCTGCTCCTTGGCGGCCATCTCGTCGCTGCCCGCCTCGATGCCCGATTCCTGCACTTCCTGCACAATCGCCTGCCGCTGCTGCTGCAACTGCTCGACCTTGGCCTGCTTCGAGCCCTGCAGTTCCTTGAACTCCTCGAGCATCTTCTGGAACTGGTGCGACTCGCGATAGACCCGATCGAGATCGATCAGCGCGACCCGCTGCGCGGCGGGTACCCTGGGGGCGGCTTCCCGGGCGGCTGGCTCCGCTTCCTTGCCCTGCGCCAACGCCACCGTCGGTGCCGCAACCACGCACGCCATCAAACAGGCGGCCCACCCACCCCATCGCTGAATCTGCATCTCGGCACACGCCTCCGTGCGAGTGATTGAATTGACTGGCGGAGCGTTCGGTCCCCACCCCCCGGGCCAGCCACTCCGCAGCCAGGCTGGCACTGCACACCGTCCCCCGGACCGCCCCTAGGGGGCGCCCGATATCGCACCATTTGCAGATGGCGTCAAGATGGGATTCCATCCCACTCTCCGAGGGTTCCGACCAGGGCAGGTTTCCAGCGGTTCAACCGCTCCCCTGCCCGCCTTGACTTCCAGGACCAACCACCCCCGCCAGCAGGCGGGCTGCCCCCGTCCACCAGGAGGCACCTACACGACGACTGGGTCGACGACGCTCAGGGAGCGTCGGTCCCCAGGTTGCGGGCAATCCGCCGGGCCTTGTCGGACGAGAGATACGGGGTCAGACCATCCGACTCGCGGTCGAGCTTGGTCTCTCCCCGCCCCTCCCGCCCGGCCACCGACCATTCGTCCTGAAACTGGCCGTCATCGACATCGCTCGAGTAGTCGCCCGTATTCGGGGTGAACATTCGCGCCGTGTCGCGGCCCATCTGTGCGAGGCCGCAACCGGACCACACCAGTGGCGCCACGACCCACAGCCAGATCAATCGCTTCATGGAAGACTCCTCCGCTCAGGCGGGACCACCATTCGCCACAGGCTGGGCAAACAGGGGAAGACAGACAAACCACACAGCCTGGGAATCACTCGCCCCACCACCGCATTCAGCCACCGCCACAGCGAACCGCGGCAACCGGCCTCGAGACCCGACCGTGGTCGCTGCCCGAGGAAGAGTGTGGGTTGGGAACCGAGTTGCACCAGCCCCCAGCGGGCTTCGTCCGACCCCAGGCGCGACGCCCGCCCTTCCCGCCTTGGTGAGACGGGCGGCAGGGGAGCATGGAACCGGTGTCGGGCCCGACCCGGCGAAGTGGCCGAGGTGCGGGCGAGTGTGTACCCGCGCACCGCAACGAGCGACAATCACAGAATCTGTCGCGACACCAACACTTTGTAAAAATGTCGCAGCAAGACAGGTCCGGGGAGTTCAATTCGCGAGTCGAAAAAGACTCGCCCGCACGCCGCTGCGGAAGAAAAATCGCACGCGATGCCCGCAGT
>CAIUHT010001132.1 GCA_903898975.1 uncultured Planctomycetaceae bacterium | reverse complement strand
CGCGTCCAGAGACTCGCTGGCAGGCTCCTGGCGACCCGCGATCATGAGGGAAAACCGTGCACCGACCTTCTCCGTGGCAGCATTGAACCTCTCGGGAAATTGTCTATACTCCCGATGTGATCTCTGAGACCGGACAGTACAAGGAGCGAGGCTTGAACTGGTTGCTGAAATCCTTCACGTCGTCGATCGGTAAGAAGTTGCTGATGGCGATCACCGGTTTGTCGTTGTGCGGGTTCCTCATCGTGCATCTGGCGGGCAATTTCCTGCTGTATGCCGGGCCAGAGGCCTATAACCGCTACTCAGAAACGCTGCACAGCCAGAAGATTCTCCTTCCGATCGCCGAGATTGGGCTGTTGGGGCTCTTTGCATCGCATCTCGCGACTGCACTGCTGACCCACCGAGAGAATCTGCGGGCCCGGCCCATTGGCTACGCGATGCGTCAGTCCAAGTTGCCCCCCACACTCCTCGCGAAACCGGCCTCCGCCGTGATGTTTCCCACGGGAGTCATGGTGGGGCTGTTCCTGCTGCTCCACCTGAGCGACTTCCGCTTCGAACTCCGGAATCCGGCGGTGGCGGAAATGTCGGCCTTCGATAAAGCCACGATCCTGCTCCGTGACCCGATCACCGCGATTGGTTACATCCTGGGCAGCCTGGCTCTGGGCTACCACGTGCTGCACGGGTTTCGCAGCGCCGCCCAGACCTTGGGGTTCAATCACCCCAAGTACAATTCATTGATCAAGTGGATAAGCACCGCCTTTGCCCTGCTCGTGAGCCTGGGCTTTGGCAGCTTTCCTCTGTGGGCGATCGCCCGATTGCAGTCCAAGGGAGGTTGAGGCAGCATGACGACTGGCGGAACGGAGTTTCTCAACGGACGTTGTCCCACCGGTCCCGTTGAAGATCGTTGGCAGAAGTGCAAGAACGAGCTGAAACTCGTCAGCCCCACCAACAAACGCAAATACGACATCATCGTCGTGGGCACCGGTTTGGCTGGCGCGAGTGCCGCGGCGTCACTGTCTGAACTTGGCTACAACGTCAAGGCGTTCTGCTTTCAAGACAGTCCCCGGCGGGCGCACAGCATCGCTGCCCAGGGGGGGATTAACGCGGCGAAAAACTACCAGAACGACAACGACAGTGTCTTCCGGCTGTTCGCCGACACCATCAAGGGGGGCGATTTTCGCAGTCGCGAAAGCAACGTTCACCGCCTGGCCGAAAACAGCGTCAAGATCATCGACCAGTGTGTCGCCCAGGGCGTTCCCTTCGCCCGGGAGTACGGCGGGTTGCTCTCCAACCGGACCTTCGGTGGTGCGCTCGTCTCGCGAACCTTCTACGCCCGGGGCCAGACTGGTCAGCAGCTTTTGCTGGGGGCCTACAGTGCGTTGATGCGACAGCAGCATGTGGGGCGCTGCACGATTCTCCCCCGCCGCGAGATGCTGGATCTCGTGGTTGTGGACGGTGTCGCCCGCGGCATCATCGTGCGGAACCTGGTCACTGGTGCGCTCGAGTCCCATGCGGCGCACGCCGTGTTACTGTGCACGGGGGGTTATGGAACCGTCTACTACCTCTCCACGAACGCCAAGGGGTGCAACGTCACCGCCAACTGGCGGGCGTACAAGCGGGGCGCGTTCTTTGCCAACCCCTGCTACACCCAGATTCACCCGACCTGCATTCCCGTGCATGGCGAGTACCAGTCCAAGCTGACGCTCATGAGCGAAAGCTTGAGAAACGATGGACGCGTGTGGGTCCCTGCCCGGCAGGGTGATGCACGCTCTCCCGAGCAGATTCCGGAAACCGAACGCGATTACTACCTCGAGAGGCGGTATCCGACCTACGGCAACATGGCGGCCCGCGATGTGGCCTCTCGGGCCGCGAAGGAACGCTGCGACGCTGGCTTTGGCGTTGGCCAGGGCGGGATGTCTGTGTATCTCGACTTCTCCGATGCCATCAAGCGCGACGGGGAGGCGGCGATCCGCAGTCGGTACGGTAACCTCTTCGACATGTATGCGAAGATTACCGATGAGAACCCCTACAAGACGCCCATGCGAATCTACCCCGCCGTGCATTACACGATGGGGGGGCTGTGGGTCGATTATTACCTCCAAAGCACGGTTCCGGGACTGTTCGTGCTGGGCGAGGCTAATTTCAGCGATCACGGTGCGAATCGCCTGGGAGCCAGCGCCCTCATGCAGGGACTCTCGGACGGGTATTTCATCGCTCCGTACACCGTGGGCGATCACCTCGCGAGTCGCAAGCTTCCGCCTGTGACGACCGACCATCCCGAGTTCCAGCGCTGCCTCGATGAGACGCGGTCCAAGATTCAGCGGTTGCTGTCAATCAACGGACGAAGGTCGGTCGACAGTTTCCATCGCGAGTTGGGCAAACTGATGTGGGACTACTGCGGCATGTCCCGCAGTGCCAAGGGGCTGGAAGCGGTCATCCAGAAGATCTCTGGCCTCAGGGAGGAATTCTGGTCGAACGTCAGGGTTCCCGGTTCAGGGGACGCCCTGAACCAGAGCCTCGAACAGGCGGGCCGGGTCGCCGACTTCCTGGAGTTTGGCGAATTGCTGGCGCGGGACGCCCTCACTCGGAACGAGTCGTGTGGTGGTCACTTCCGCGAGGAATTCCAGACGAAAGACAACGACACCCTGCGGGACGACACGAACTTCTGCCACGTGGCGGCGTGGCAGTTCGCGGGTGAGAACAGCCAGCCAGTTCGGCGCGTTGAACCACTGGAGTTCAAGGACGTTCCGCTCGTGCAGAGGAGCTACAAGTAATGTCGAATGACCTGATGAGCCTCACGCTGAAGATCTGGCGTCAGGCGGGCCCCAAGGACTCCGGTTCCTTCTCGACCTATCGCCTGATCGGCATCTCGCCCGATCAATCGTTCCTCGAGATGCTGGACGTGCTGAACGAGCAACTCGTTTCGCAAGGTGAGGAGCCTGTCGCCTTCGATCATGACTGCCGGGAGGGAATCTGCGGGAGCTGCAGCCTGATGATCAATGGGCAGGCCCACGGTCCCGAGCGGACCACCACCTCCTGCCAGCTGCACATGCGGCATTTTCGGGATGGGGACACCATTGTGATCGAGCCTTGGCGCTCCAAGGCGTTCCCCGTACTGCGCGACCTCGTGGTTGATCGTTCCGCGTTTGATCGGATCATGTCCAAGGGAGGGTACGTGTCGGTGAATACCGGCAACGCGCCCGATGGAAATGCCATCCTGATTCCCAAGGAGAACGCCGACAAGGCGTTTGAAGCGGCGACCTGCATCGGCTGCGGGGCCTGCGTGGCCAGCTGCAAGAACAGTTCGGCCATGCTCTTCGTCTCGGCCAAGGTCTCCCAGCTGGCGTTGCTGCCCCAGGGGGCTCCGGAGCGAATGCGCCGTGTCCAGGGGATGGTCGCTCAGATGGACAAGGAAGGGTTCGGCAACTGCTCGAACACGAACGAATGCGAAGCGGCTTGCCCGGTTGGCATCTCGGTCGAGAATATTGCCCGACTGAATCGCGAGTTCATTCGCGCTGTCGCAGTCGGCGCCGAATAGCCTGTCGCCAGATTTCGACACGCATTCCGACGGGCCCAGGGGCCGACCTTCAAGTCGCGCTTCCACGTCGGACGACGACTGACTTCCAGTGCAGCTGCCTCCGGGGTTAGGCTTCTCCGCGCGGGAACACCACCCTGGTAAAGCAACTTCTCGAGACCATTCCCGGGTGATTCCGCAGCGCGAGCGCGGAGCATAGACACCTTGTCCCGGGACGATAGGTCTGGGGCCAGGTTCCCTACTTCCACCCAGGGTGCCGGATCAGTTTTGCTGCGGAGCGGCATCCCAGCCCGTGCTTGCGGAACCAGTTCGATTGTCCCGCAGCAACCGGCCCGCCACATCTGGTGCCCGGGCTCGCCTTCGTTGAGGTTGGGCTCCAACCCACAACCCCTCGCGGCACTCCCTCGCGACTTTCCAGTTGGGTTGGCCCGGCTGGGTCATCAACGCCGCTCAGTCAGCGTTCCCTTCCTCCCTGGGCCGGCTCTTCGACCAGGGAGTGGCAGCTCTTAGCCAAGTCTCGCACCGATGTCAGTGCAGCCGAGCACCTGGTGGTGCGTTTACAGCAGCCACCACCCGGCGAGAGCCAGGATGGCGACTGCACCGACCAGGATGGCAATCCAACGCCAATGGCTGGTGGGATTGCGGGCCCCCGCTTGAACTGGGGTCTCGCGTGAAGTCCCAGCCGGGGTTGCACCCGGCTGACTGCCAGCGAGCTGCGAGACCGACGCTCGACCGGTACTTGGCTCCGGTTCCCGCCGGGAATTGTCGGAAGTCGTCTGTGGGCGGCCCGCCACATCGCTCGCGGTCGGACCGGCGGTGGCCTGGGCCCGCGTTTGGGGGGCCACGGGAGGCGGGAGCGGCTTGACCGGCCCCGCAGCAGGGGGAGGCGCAGGAGCCGGCGGTGGGGGACTGAGATCGGTGGTTTCTTCCGCCGGGAACTCGAGGAGTTCAGAGGGAATCTGGAGGTTGGGAGCCGATTCACCATACCCCATGGTCAGTCCGCGATTCAGGCTGAAGGGGCCGAGGGCGACCGCGAGTTCCGCGGGGGTTTGAAATCGCTCATCCGGATTCTTCTTCATCGACTTGGCCATGATCTCGTCCAGCTCGGCTGGGAAATCGGGCCTCAGCGAGCTGACTCGGGGCGGGTCGTTCTTCACGCGAGCCAGGAGCTTGTCGTTGACGCTCCCATACGGGAATGGCAACTGGCCGGTGAAGAGCTCGAAAAATGTGCAGCCCAGGCTGTAGAT
>CAIUHT010001131.1 GCA_903898975.1 uncultured Planctomycetaceae bacterium | reverse complement strand
GTCGACGCTCCGCCCGGCCGGCGCCTCGCGGGGGAGCCGGTCGAGCTGCGACTCGATCGCCTGCACGTACAGCCGGGTCTCTTCCCCGGCGTTCTCGGGCAGCGCCGACGCAATCTCTTCCACGTGGTGCACTGTCGGGAGGGCGAGAAATTTCTGTTTCAGCAGCCGGGCTTCCTCGGCACTCTCGGCCAGCGACACCGCGAACAGCAGCGAACTGTCCGACTGCTCGAACACCCGCCGCTGCACTTCCACCGCGTCAATTCCCTCGGCCTGCAGATTCAGCAGGTTGTAGTCGTAGCTGACGTCGGGCGCCCGCACCGCGAAGAACGCGATCCCCCCCGACACCAGCAGCCCAATGAGCAGCGGATGCCGGGCCAGCAGCCGACGGTACCCATCGGCCTCCAGCGGGTTCGGAATGAGGGCCGGGGTCAACCGCCGGTCGGCGATCGCAATCAGCGCTGGCTGCACCACAAACGCCGCGACCACGAACAGCAGGATCCCCCCGCCCGCGATGATTCCCAGCTCGGCGACCCCGGTGAAGTCGGTCAGCACCGCGGTGAAGAACCCCACCGCGCTCGTGATGGCGGCGGTCACCGTCCCCGGCCCCACGCTCTCGGCCGACTCGCCCAACGCCTCCAGCAGCCCCCGCCCCTCGTGCCGCAACTCGATGTACCGCTCGAGAATCATGATCGAGAAATCGACCCCAATCCCCAGCAGCATCGCCGCGAACGAAACCGAGAGAATGTTCAGGTGCCCAATCACCAGTGTCGTGAACCCAAACGACCACGCCATCCCAATCGCCATCGTGATGGTCGAGAGCAGCGGATATCGCAGTCCCCGCAACCCCCAGATCAGCAGCAGCGTGACCCCCACGAAAGAAAGCACCGACGCCTGGAACATCGACGCCTGCGAGTCCCGCATCTCGTCGCTTTCCAGCACGGGAATGCCCGTCAGCCCAAACCGGCACTGCGGATGCCTCACCTGCACGTCCGCCATCAGCCCCCTCAGCCGGTCAATCGCCGGGGCCGGTCCATTGAAGTCAACCGCCTGCACGCCTGGCTGGACCTTCAGAAAGCCCATGTTCCCCCGGGCGTTCAACAGGTACCGGTCGGCGAACTGGGTTTCCAGCTGCGTCATGTCGCCCGGCAAGGTCGCCTGCCAAGGCGAAATGTACTTGGGATCGCGCTCGGAAAAATTCCGCAGGCTCGCCGACAGCAGGTGAATCTGCCGGACCAGCGGGGCCGCGGCCACCTCGGCGATGTCGGGAGGCTGCTCGAGCGCCCCCTTCAGCTGGAACCGCAACTCACGCACCATGCGGTACAGGTTCAGCTTGCTGAAGTCCCGCAGCAGCAGGCCGAACTCATCCAGTTGACCGATCAGGAACTGCAGATCCCCCGGACCGGCGAACTGCAGCGCCTTCCCCCTCAGCCCCGACAGGTCGACCTTGTAGAGCACGTGCCGAAAGTGCTCGGGGTCCTGCTTCAGCGCCGTCCCCAGGTCGTCGAGAGCCGCCTCAACCTGCGGCTGATTGTCTCCCTCGACCACCACGACCATGTCTTCCGACACATCGCCAAACTGCTCGAGATAATTGAGCCACCGCTGGTGATAGTCGGTCTGCGGGTCAATCAGGTCGGCGCGGTTGGTCTTGAACTTGAGCCGGGTCTCGGTCAGCCACGTCGCCCCCAGGGCCAGCCCCACGCACAAACACAGGGTAATCCAGGGGTTGCGGGCCGAGAGGAGCGTGACGTGCCTGAGGCCACGTTGGAAGGCCGAGATCGTCTGCCCGGGCCGGGTCTGAGCATCCATGCGCCATCCGTCAGGAACCGGCGGAAAGCCCGCAAGCCAGCCCCCTGCGGGACTTCACTCGCGACCTCACGCCTGGGTTGTTTTCCCGACCGCAGCCAGAGCGCCTCTCGGACTGCGGCAGGTCGAGTTGCCGTCCCGCCCTCACAAGGGCGAACGCCACCCGGGGACCAATTCCTTTCCCTCACCGGTCGAGGCCCGTGGCTCCCACCACGCACCGGGCGACCCTCCAAGGGGGGCGGACAGTAGATCGACCCCGCACCTCAGGTCAAGCCGATTTTCCCCAAACTCCCCATCCCACCAGCCCCCGCCAGCACCTCGGCGACCCCGCTGGCCTCTCCCTCGGTGATCCCGCCGGCATTCGTCGCAGCCAGCCGCGTTGTGGGCTGTTTTCCCGCACCGCCAGCCGCTCAGACCGCTGCCCGTGCGCACGCCAAGCTGCGTTGCCTGAGGCCTTGAGAGCCGCCATGCCAAGCCCCGCCTTGGGGGCCATACCCACGTCGCCGCGCTACGCCAGCTCTTTCAGCGGAGCGTGCCGGCCATCGACCAGCGGATGCGGACGCCCCGACAGGTCGGTCAACAGTGCGGCGTGCGGATCGAGCCCCAGGTGCCGATACAGGCTGGCAAAAACTTCGCCAAAGTGCACCCCCCGCTGGGCCACCGAGGCCCCCAGCCGGTCCGTCGCACCAATCACCTGCCCCGTGCGGAATCCCCCCCCCGCCAACAGCCCGCAACCCACTTCCGCCCAGTGATCCCGCCCGGCATTCGCGTTGATCCGCGGCGTCCGCCCGAATTCCCCCCAGGCCACCACTGCCACATCGTCCGCCATCCCCAGCCGATGCAGGTCGTCCACCAGCGCGGCCAACCCCTGGTCAAACAGCGGCAAGTGCGTGTTCTTCGCCTCGCTGAAGTTCTGGTCGTGGAAGTCCCAGCGACCGAAGTTCAACGTCACCACCCGTACCCCCGCCTGCACCAGCCGACGTGCCATTAAGAAGTGCTCGAGATTCCGCGGCGCCCCGTCCCCGTAGTTCTTCGTGTCCCCCGTCCCGTACGTCGCCCGAATCGCCGGGTCCTCTTTCGAGAGATCCAACGCCTCGGCCAACTGGCTCGAGGTCAACAGCCCAAACGCCTGCTGGTTGAACCGGTCCAGGCCCGCCATCATCCCGCTTTGGTCGGCTTGCCGACGGAACGTGTCGAACCGCTGCAGCAGCGACTGCCGATCGGTCAGCCGATCCAGCTTCACCTCGCCCACCACCAGGTTCTCCAGCCCCGGCCCCGTCGGTCGGAACGCTGAATGCGAAATCCCCAGCATCCCCGGGTGCCCGGGCGACCCATACGGCGGATGCCCCGCCTTCGGTGCCAGCCCCACGAACGGCGGCGCCGCCGGTGACGTCCCCCCCTGATACCGCGACACCACCGAACCCAGCGACGGCCAGCCCCCCGCCGGCTGATTCACAAACGACCGCCCCGTGTAGCAGATGAACGAGTCGTGGCTGTCGTTCGGCGACCCATACACCGACCGGATCGGCACCAGGCGATCCATCTGCGCGGCCAGCCGGGGAAGATGCTCGCAGATCTCAATCCCCGGCACCTTCGTCGCAATCGGCTGAAACTCCCCGCGAATCTCACGCGGGGCCTCGGTCTTGATGTCATACATGTCCTGGTGAGGCGGAGCCCCCACCAGGTACACCATGATCACCGCCTTGTGCCGCTGCGGTTTCTCCACCTGCGACTCGGCCCGCAAGAGCTGCGGCAACGACAGGCCCCCCAACGCCAGTGTCCCCACCTGGAGACTCTGCCGACGGGTCATCCCATCGCACAACCGCGCTCCACCACCCGCCAGGTTCAACATGCGGCTACCCACGCCCGGTCAAATCACTCCCTGCCTCAAACCACCTCGCGGCAGGTCCCACGCATCGAACTTGAAACATATCAACCCCATCGACCCCCGACAATCGCGGTCATGAGCGAAAGCCACCGCAGACCGGGTGGCACCGCATGCACCGTCCCGCCCCGCCGGAGCCCCTTTCCACGCCCGCAGATCACTCCAGCCAGCGGGGTGCCGAAGCGCGGAACACATCCCCGAAGGCACCACGTGCCCGCCGTCCCCCACAAGGGAAAACCCGACCAATAACACGATCTCGTTGAAGGGACATCGAAATCACCGAGATGCCAGGAGTTTCAAAAAAAATATAAGCACAATAACCATAATTGGC
>CAIUHT010001130.1 GCA_903898975.1 uncultured Planctomycetaceae bacterium | reverse complement strand
GTGAGGCGAATTGGCACGTTGGCCTGCTGCCACGGGTGGCAAGGGCTGGCTGTGCGTGTGGGTGGGAACAGCAGGCTGGGGTGGCGTCATCCAGCCAGGGAGGCACGGTGGCGGTTCGCCGTCGTGTGGCTCTGTCGGCCCGTCACAGCGTGAGTCCTGGGCTGCGCCGCTCTCAACTTGTGAGACGGCGGTGCAGGCGTCTGGGCCCGTCCCGATCAGCCGTTTCTCTCGATTCGCTGGTCCGCTGCGGTCGATCGCTTCGCTTTGCCAACCTGGTTGGCCGACTTGCTTTGCAGGAAGTTCACCATGCCGCACTGCCGTTTCTGTCGAGGGGTGTCTGCATTCACCGGGTTCGTGTGGGGCCTGACGCTGCTGCTGGCGCTGGCTGAGAGTGCGCAGTCCGCACCGCCGCCCCTCAATGTCGTCTGGATTGTGGTGGACGACATGTCGCCCCATTTCGCCTGTTATGGCGAACCGCTGGTCGAGTCCCCGAACATCGATCGGCTTGCCCGCGAGGGAACCCGCTTTACGCAGGCGTTCACCACCGCGCCGGTCTGCTCTCCCTGCCGCAGTGCGCTGATCACCGGCTGTTACCAGACCAGCATCGGTGCCCATCACCATCGCAGTGGACGTGGTGTGGAGAAGATTCGGTTGCCCGCGGGCGTCGTGCCGGTGCCCGCCCTGTTCCAGCAGTCGGGATATCACACGGCGCTGGGGGGGCCGCTGGTGGCCAACACGCCGCGCCTGGGAAAAAGCGATTACAACTTCGAGTGGGCCACGTCGATTTACCATGGCAACGACTGGGCCAGCCGCAAGCCGGGCCAGCCGTTCTTCATGCAGGTGCAACTGCATGGGGGCAAGCATCGGGAAGGGGCGCGGTGGGAAGAGCGGGCTCGCGTCCGGCTGGGCACGCTGGTCGATCCCGCCGCCGTCCAGCTGCCGCCCTACTACCCTGCCGACCCTGTGTTGCGGGAAGACTGGGCCCGGTATCTCGACACCTGTCGGTTCACCGATCGGGAGGTGGGGGACGTCTTGGAGCGACTTGATCGGGAGGGGTTGGCCGACAGCACGCTGGTCATCTTCACCACCGATCATGGCATCAGCCACGCCCGGGGGAAGCAGTTCTTGTACGAGGAAGGGCTGCGGGTGCCGTTGATCATTCGCGGACCGGGGATTCCGGCGGGGGCGACCCGGACCGACCTGGCGCAGTTGATCGACCTGGCCCCCACCAGCCTGGCCTTGGCCGGGCTGCCAGTGCCCCCGGCGATGCAGGGGCAGAATCTCTTCGACCCGCAGCGGGCCCCTCGGCAGCAGGTGTTCGCCGCCCGCGATCGCTGCGATGAAACGGTCGAGAACCTGCGCTGCATCCGGACGCCGCGGTACAAGTACATTCGGAACGGCTACCCCGAGCGGCCTCACCTGCAACCCAACGGTTACAAGGATGGGAAACCGATTGTGGCGCGACTGCGGGAACTGCATGTGGCGGGTGAACTCCCCCCGGTGGTCGAGCGGCTGTTGTTCGCGGAAACCCGCCCGGCGGAGGAACTGTACGATCTGTCTGCCGACCCCCACGAGTTGAACAACCTGGCTGGGGATGCCGAGTTCCAGGAGTTGCGGAGTGAGCTGTCGGCACGACTGGCGGAGTGGCGGGCGGAGTCGGGGGATCGGGGGCGGGAACCCGAGCCCGACGCGATGTACGACAGCGACATGGCGGTGTACCTCCAGGAAGCACCGCCCGACCGCCGCGCGATCCTGGAGCGAAACATCGAACGGATGCGGGAGTGGCAACGGCAGGGACGGTGAGTACGAAGGGCGCGGGGTGAAGAGTGCGGAGACACAGTGGCGCGACGGCGTCCCTTGTCGGCACAGCAGGTTGGGTGTGGGCTGACCGGTCGCGAACCGGTTGCTGGTCGTTCCCACCGCTGGGTCAACCCGGCGGGCACGCGGTCCGCCGTGGTCGTACACCAGCCCGCAAAATCGAGCTGCTCCGACCCAGCCCCCCGCATAACCGGCGCCACTCTCCCGTTTCAGCGGGCCCCACCCCGGCTACTCGCCGACTCACAATTGCTGCATCAGTGGGGGTTGATGTAACCTACGGTCTCCCGAGTTTTGGATCGGCACCTGCCTGAGTCATTTGTCTTCGGCACCTGGCTGCGTCACTTGTCTGCGTCATTTGTCTGCGACTCACTCCTCCGAGCCCCACTTGCCGCATGACGCGCTGCTTCCCCACCAAGCTCGGCTGGCGTGCCACGCGACTTGCGTTCGCGGCACTCACCCTCCTGGTGTGCGGAACCGGGTGGCTCTCGTCGGATGCCTGCGGGGCACCTCCCGTCCTCAACACGGTCTTTCCTCCCGGGGGGACCGCGGGGCAGTCGGTCGAGTTGACCTTCACCGGTTCAGGCTTCGGACCGGGCCAGTCACTGCTCAGTTCCTGTCCGTTCGGTCGTGTCGAGTCTCTCGAGCCCGGCCGGTTTCGCGTTGAACTTCCAGGCGACACGCCCCCCGGCTTTTACGACCTCTGGCTGCGCGGACCGGATGGCGTGAGCAACGTCCGCACTTTTGTTGTGGGCGCGCTCCCCGAACAGACCGAGCCCACACCCTCGGGCGAGATTCCCGACAACCAGGCCCCCGCCACCGCCACCCCGGCGGCCCTCGACCTCGTCGTCAACGGGCGCTTCGAGCGGGCCGCCGACGTCGACTGGTTCCGCTTCTCAGCCGAACAAGGCCAGCGGGTTGTGCTCGAGGTTGCAGCGGAACGCATCGACTCTGTGGCCCGCCCCGTCCTCGAACTGTTCGACGCTCAGCAACGTCGGCTGGCTGTGAGCCGGGGTTACTTCGGGACCGACCCACTCATCGAGTGCCTGCTGCCCGCCACGGGCGATTACTGGGTCAAGCTGTCCGAGCTGGTCTCGGCTGGCGGGCCCGAGCACTATTACCGACTCTCCATCGACACCCGGCCCCGGGTGGTGGCAGTCTACCCGCCGTTCATTTCGCGCACCGAGTCGAAGGCGGTCACGCTGTTGGGCTGGAACCTGTCTGCGACCACGGCACCTCCCTCCGACACGCCTCCGAACGCAGCGGCCGATGCAGCGGTTGGCGCTGGTCTTGAGCAGGTGCAGTTCCCCGATCCGCAGTTCGGGGCATCCACCGGGCTCGAGTCTCTGCGCTTCACCCCTCCCGCAGTCAACTCGTCGGGAGTCAGCTCGTTGGGCGTGTCGCGTTTTCCCCCGGCCCGCTGGCAGCCCGCGCAGGCGGGGTTGATTGCAGCCGCAGGATTGTGGACGCTGCCGGGCAGTTCGACCCCTGTTGTCCCCCTGTGGGTCGAGGAACCGGTCGTGCTGGACGAAGGGGGGAACAATTCGGCGAATACCGCTCAGTCGCTGACTCTCCCCGCGCTGGTCGCCGGTCAGCTGGCGCGACCCGATGAGCAGGACTACTACAGCTTCACCGCTCAACGGGGCGAAGCCTGGTACTTCGAGGCGTTTGGCCAGCGATTGGGAGCACCGGTCGACTTGAGGCTCGCGGTGCTGACGCAGGCCTCTGCCGAGCCCGGTGCACCGTGGGTCGAACAGCTCCAACTGGGCGATCAGCTGCGTGAGACGGGAGACTCTTTTCCGTTGGGTCACCTCGACCCCTCGGGCCGCTGGGTCTGCCCCGCCTCGGGGCGGTATGTGCTCTCGGTCGCCAACCTGGCGGCGACCACCCGAGCCGATCAACGTCGCATCTATGCACTGCGACTGCATCGAGAAGAGCCGGGCTTCCAGTTGGTCGCGCTCCCTCGGGGCAGCGTGGCGGGAGCCATCAACAGTGAGCGGGATGGGCGGTTTCCCGTGGACTTGCTGCTGACGCGCCAGCCCGGCACGACGCAACCCGTGCGGGTCACCCCCCGCCAGCTGCCAGCCGGGGTGGAGTTCCCCGAGGTCTGGCTGGGGACCGAGATTGAACGGGGCGTCGGCGTGCTGACGCTGACACCCGCCTACGATGGACAGCCCTTTGACCTCGAACTTGAGGCCACCCTGGCCACGGGGGGGCAGACCCTGACGGTGCCGGTGATACCCGGAGCGGTGGTGCGTCCCGGCCGGCCACGCGGTTGGGGCCGACTGGTGTCGCGTTGCCCGGTCGCCCTGGTGGGGCAGGCGCGGGCCCAGCTGCACGTCTCGGCTCACGAGCCCCTTGAGCATCACCTGTATGGGCGGCTGCCCGTGAGGCACTCTCCCGGCGGGATTGTGGACTTCGCCATCGAGGTCGATCGGTTTGGTGTCACCCATGCTGCCACGACACGCCTGAGCTTCGACGGTCTGCCACCGCAGTTTCAAGCGCAGACCGCGGTGTTGGCGCCGGGACAGAACAAGGGGGCGCTGGCATTGCTGCTGCCCCCCACTTTGCCGGTGGGGCCGTACTCGTTTGTGATCAAGGCCGAGACGACCGTTCCCAATGACGGGGGACAGGCCGCCCCGGTGACGCTGTACTCGACTCCGATCACCGTGCAGGTCGAGCCCGCGGCATTTCGTCTCGAGATCGACCCGTTCGCCGTGACGAGGGTGAAACGCAACCAGGTAGTGACCGTGGCCTACAAGGCCCGCCGCCTGGGCGGATTCATTGGTAAGCTGCACACCGAACTCGCCGTCCCTGGGCAGATCACTGATGTGCCGGGGTTGCGGGGGCGGGGTGAGACCTTTGTCGGCCAGACAGACAGCGGGTCACTGCAGATCGCCGTGAACGCCGACGCTCCGTTGGGCCCGGTCCCCTTCCTGAGGCTGCTGACCATCGGCGTGGTCGAAGATGAAGCGCTCTTTCAGGGGAGCCAGTTCCTCCCCCTGGAGATTGTCGAATGAGCCAGGCCCGGCAGAGTTGGATTGGTCCCCTTGATTGTCGGCGGTTGTTGCTGGCGATCGCGGCGAGCGCGGTGGTTTGCGGGACCACCCGGGCCGAGTCACCACCACCGGCGAGCAACCCAGCACCGACCGCGGCACCTGCTGCGGTGGCTGCCAGTGACGGCAGCCCGGCTGTTGAGACGGTCTTCTTTGCGACCGATGTGGTGCCCGTGCTGACCCGGCTGGGCTGCAATGGCGGCGGATGCCACGGCAAGGCGACAGGGCAGAACGGCTTTCGCCTGTCGCTGTTTGGGTTCGAGCCCGAGT
>CAIUHT010001129.1 GCA_903898975.1 uncultured Planctomycetaceae bacterium | reverse complement strand
GGTTCGTCGAGCAGCAGCAGTTCGGGATCGTGCAGCAGCACCCGGGCCAGCGACAGCCGCTGCTTCATCCCTCGGGACAGTCCATCGACCGGGGAATCGAGCTTGTGCGTCAGGTCGGTGAGCGCCAGCACATCCTGGATGATGGTGGCCCGCTGGCGACGCTCGATCTGGTAGGCCGCCGCGAAGAAATTCAGGTACTCCTCGACATTCAGGTCTTCGTAAACCCCGAAGAAGTCGGGGACATACCCGATCTTCGCCCGGACCTTTTGCGGCGACCGCAGGACGTCGATGCCCGAGACCCGCACCTTGCCCGCGAAGTCGCGAAGCAGCGTGGCGAGCACCTTGATGGTGGACGATTTGCCCGCCCCGTTCGGACCGATAAAGCCGAACACCTCCCCCTTGGGAATCTCGAGATTGATTCCCCGGACGGCGACCAGCTTGCCATACCGAACCCACAACTTCTGAATGTCCACCACCGACATCTTGGCTAATCTCCCGCAAGGAATCGGCGCCAGACCAGGAACTCCCCGGTCGGGGCCTGTGTGACCACGGTCAGCAGGCAGCTGTTGGGGTCGGTGGTGTCGTGCAGGCGCAGGTCCCGCAGGTCACCCCCCGGGGCGGGCGAGCGCCACACCGCCGGCCGCCGCCGCTCAAACGGCTTCATCGTCGCGTCGCTGCTGGGCGGGCTGAGTTCGGTTCTCCAGCGACTCAATTCGGCAATTGGCAGGCGGACCGTCTCTCGCTGGCTGGCCCGGAGCACCGGGGACTGTTCGCCATCGAACAGGTCGACACGCGCAATCTCAATGGGCAGTCCCGCGACCCACTCGCGGGCCCGCTGGAATCTCGCGTTGGAATCCCCAGCCTCCGAGAGCTGCTTCATGATCGGGCCAAAGTCAATGGGACAGGCCGGGACTTGTGGGCCGGTCGCCGACTCGCCCGTCACTGGCTGCGGCAACCAGGTCTCCCGAATCAACCGCGGGCTCCACTGCGGCACCATGACATCGACCGACAGTCCGCGGGCGGGGCTGCCGCTGAACCTGGGCAGCGATTCCGTATTCAGAGAATACGCCTCGTTCGAAACCCAGCCCCGCTGGACGGTGCGGGTGACTTGCTGCTCCCTGGGCGAGACCTGGCATTCCAGCCGCGTGACGCGCACCGGCTGATTGGCGGTATCGAGGTCGATCAGCAGCAGGGCAGCTCCCTCTTCCACGCCGGCCAGTTGCCGATTCGAGAGGGTGACGAGCGTCACGGTGGTCAACACGGTGATCGCGGGAAAGGTCAGCCACGTCCAGCGGCGCGCCTTCCAGCGCCCCAGCAGCAGGTAGTCGAGTGGACCGATCAGCAGCAGGTAAACCCCCAGCAGTCCCCCCATGAACGTGAGCGAGAGGGGCTCCATGTCTTGGGGAAGCAACTGTTGACGGATGGCCGAGGTGGGGAACGACTCGGCGGGATCCCGCCAGCCTCGGACCTCGTCCGTTGCGTCGGCCAAACCCGGTTTCCACTCCCGGGTGGCCTGAAACTCTTGGGTCTGTTCGGCGTTCCACCCCCACAGAAATGGGAGTGCCTCGGCCAAGCGGTTGGTCTCCGCGAGATTTCCGCTGGTATCGGCGGCGAAGATGACCACCCGTCCCAGGCCATGCCGGGCCCGCCGGAGCGATTCCCCCGCGGGGAGCTGCACCAGCCCCGAACCGG
>CAIUHT010001128.1 GCA_903898975.1 uncultured Planctomycetaceae bacterium | reverse complement strand
GGCGTGCAGTGGAACAAGACCGGTTACGGCAGCGCGCACCACACGCAGTTCGTGACCGGCCCCGAACGCTCCGGCCTCTACTACCTGCACGCCTCGCAGGAATCTTCCGGACGCTTTTTCGCATTCCCCTGGGTCGTGGCCCCCGCCCGCCCCCGCGCTCCCATCGCCGTCCTCGCCTCGACCAACACCTGGCTCGCGTACAACAACTTCGGCGGCCGCAGCAACTACATCAATGCCGATCGCTTGCCCGACCTCCCCACTGTCAACGCCCGCCAGGATCTCATCCGCTACACCCACTCTGGCTCGTTCAATGTCTGGGGCTTTCCCGATGCCCAGTACCTCCCCCTCTCGTTCGAACGCCCCGAGCCTGGCAACAGTGTCGGTGAGCACGAAGAGGTCACCGATCCCATCCGTGGCCGACTCCCCTGCGGCATGGCCCCCGCCGAGTGGCGGTTGCTCGGCTGGCTCGAACGCGAGGGGTTTGATTACGACTACTACAGCGAAACCCAGCTTCACTTTGGCGAAATCGACCTCGACGCCTACCGCGTGCTCGTGCTGAGCGTGCATCCCGAATACTGGTCGCGCGAGATGTACCAGTCGGTCAAACGCTGGGTCTTCGAACGCGGCGGCCGACTCCTCTACCTCGGGGGGAACGGCCTCAATTGCGAAGTCGAGTTCCTCGGTCGCGACCGCCTGCGATTCAAAACCTTCCTCAACCCCAGTGATGGCGGCGCACTCGGGATGCCCGACCCCAACAACCCCTCCGTCTATCTCGAAAGCCGCATGCACCGCACGCTCGAATCGGAGGCCAACCTGCTGGGAGTGGTCTGCACCGAATCGGGCATCATGACCGCCGCCCCCTACCAGGTGCGCGACGACCAGCACTGGGCCTTCACCGGGACCGGGCTCAAGAACGGCGACCTCTTTGGGCAGGCCAGCCTCCACGAACGCATCCACGGTGGAGCCTCGGGCCATGAAACCGACAAACGCAGCCCCCACTCTCCCCCGGGCACCCAACTGCTCGCCAAGGGAACCAATCCCGACAACGGCGGAGCCGAACTCGTCTGCTTCGAGACCCCCTCGGGTGGCGCCGTCTTCTCGGCCGGTTCGATCTCGTACATCCACTCGCTGCTGGTCGATCCCCCCCTGTCACGCATCACCTCGAACGTGCTCACCCGCTACCTCACCCCCCGGTAAACCCCGCACGTCGCCCCGCACGCCAGGCACAGACCACGCGAAGCCGCTGTGGGCCTACCCCCCGGCAGCCTCGCCCACCACCGCCGACGCGTGCCTGTTTCCGAACGCTGCGGGATATTCCGTCGAAGTCACGTCGCGTTCCTCCCCTGCCCGAGCGTCCCGGCCAACCCTCAGACCGAGGCGAGGCCCCGCGCCGACTGCAGCCCTCGGCATCGTGCCCGCTCTGCGTCCGTCTCGATTTGTCACCCGTGTCGCACAGGCCCGCTTTCCGTCCTCGCCCACAAGCTTCTCCCTCATGAGCCTCCCGCTATACCTCCATCAGCAGACCCGCGAACAATCCCGTGCCTCCGCCGCCGACACGCTCCTCCTCTGGCCTGTCGGCGCCATTGAGCAGCACGGCCCGCACCTCGCCGTCGGCACCGACTGGCTGACCGTCTCGGCCCTCGCCGACGCCGTGGGCCAGCAGGTCCGCGGCCAGCTTCCCATCACCATCGCCCCGCCCCTCCCCTTCGGGTCATCCCACCATCACCTCCCCTTCGGCGGCACCATGTCCCTCGCCACCGAGACCTACTATCGCGTGTTGTGCGACCTGGTCGAGTCACTGATTGGCGACGGCTACCGCCGTATCTTTCTTTTGAACGGACATGGTGGCAACCAGGAACTGATCCAACTCGTCGCCCGCGATCTCGCTCTCAAGCATCCGGTCCGCATCGCGGCGGCTGGCTACTGGACCATCGCCTGGGACGCCCTCGTCGCCGAAAACGCCCACCTTCCCGGACGCCTGCCCGGTCACGCCGGAGTGTTCGAAACCTCGGTCATGCTCTCCCAGCATCCCGAGCTCGTCCAACCGGTCCGGCCGCATCGCGACAACGTCCCCGGCACCGACCCGCGCGCCATCTTTTCGCGGTATCGCTCCGAGGTCCACGGATCGTGGCAAGAGATCGACGGTTACACCGACAGCCCCGATCGGGCGACCGCCGAG
>CAIUHT010001127.1 GCA_903898975.1 uncultured Planctomycetaceae bacterium | reverse complement strand
TGGCTATCGGGGACGCCCGCCCCTGGATGTTGAGGCGCTGATCGAGGTGCTCGTCCGGCTCTCGTACCTGATCGCCGAGCAACCCCGCATCACCGAGCTCGACATCAACCCGCTGCTCGTTCTGCCGCACGGGGTGCTGGCACTCGATGCCCGCGTGGTGATGGCCAAGCCCATGACCGTGGGGGGCCGACCCTACGCACACCTCGCGATCCGCCCGTACCCCGATGAGTTTGGCCAGGCGGCCCGGCTGGACGACGGGACCGACCTGCGGCTGCGGGCGATTCGTGCCGAGGATGAACCGGCCTGGCTGCGGCTCTTGCAGCGGTGCTCTCCCGAGACCCTGCGAGCCCGGTTTGGCGGAGCGTTCAAGCTGCCGAACCATGCCACCGCGGCGCGGTACTGCGTCATCGACTACGACCGCGAGCTGGCACTGGTGGCCGAGCGGCAGGTCGCCGGTCAGAGCGAATTGCTGGGAGTGGCGCGGCTGGTCGCCGACCCGCAGCACCAGGCCGCCGAGTTCGCGATCCTGGTGGAAGACGCCTGGCAGAGCCTGGGGGTGGGCGGGGTGCTGGCCCGCCACGCCGTGGCCTGTGCCCGGGAGTGGGGAGTGAAAGAACTGCGGGGCGAAACCGCAGCGAACAACCTGCGGATGCGGGGGCTGTTCGCGGAACTGGGCTTTACCGAGCAGACCAGCGACCCACTGCAATCGGTGGCGGTCCGCAGAGTTTTGAACCCCAAAGACTGATTCCCCAGAGTCGAAGGCCCAGAATCGAAGGCCCAGTAGCGAACGCCGAGGATCGACCGCCGATTGCGAGCAGGCGCTCGTTAGTCTTCGCCCGGCTCACCCGCGCTGTCGTCGCCTTCAGCGGCTTCGAGCAGGGGGGGAGACATCTTCACCCGGCGGAAGACGGCGACGACATCTTCAATGGGGACGACGTAGAGCAGGTTGTCGGCTTCGAAATCGACCGGGATGGCGTTCTTCGGATGGAACAGCACCTTGTCGTACTTGCGAATGGGAAAGTCTTCGTCGCGCTCGATCTGCGCACTGACTTCCACCACCCGCCCGGTGATGGTCGGAATCTCGGCTTTATCGGGGAGGACGATGCCCCCACGCGTTTTTTGCCGCCCTTCGTCTTTGCGAATGACGATCCGTTTTCCCAGCGGCTCAACAATTTCCTTCATCGCTCAACCCCTTGACAGAGGCTCATGAACCGTCAGTCGTGCGGTCGCTTGACCCGGCCCCAGTTCGAGTAGGCATCGGCTTTCGCCACCCCCGATCTTTGCCCGTCTCGAATTGAGACCGGTTCGATCGATCACCGCCTCGATTTTAGACCGCTGACGACCTGCTGCCAAACTGGCATTGGCCAACTGGGGAAATCGTTCACCCCCGCCCCCACCAACTGCCAGATTTGCAGCCACAGCCGGAAGAGGTTGCAAAAACAGTGCCAATTGCCCAGCGAGGCTTCCGATCCAGTCGGCCGCACGCAGTCGACGGTTTTGGATGTGGCGATCCAGAACCAGAGCGCGAGTGCCCCTGGTAATCTTCCCCGGGGCTGCCGGCGCGAGTCGCGCGGAGCCTCGATCGAGCTCGCTCCCGCACAACGGCACACGCCGGTCGATCGGAGAGTTCATTCAGACGGCGACGAGGCCGAGATTCCCGACCGAAAGCCCCGTCCGGGAATTACTGGGCCTGGCTCTGAACGGCGGCGTGCGCCATCCGGGCGAATCCCTGGATCCGCTTGAGCAATCCATACAGCCCATTCCGTCGCTGCGGACTGAGATGTCGCTCCAGCCCAATCTGGGCCAGTGCGGCTCGGGCATCGAGGGTCGCCGCCTCACCCACTGCCCGGTCGCGAAACAGCACCAGCAACACGGCGATCAGCCCCGAGACAATCTGTGAGTCACTCCCTGCCCGCAACTTGAGCACCGGAGCCGATTGGGCCATCCCGTCCAATTCGGGAACCACCCACGCCTGGCTGAGGCAGCCGTGGATGCGATTCTCTTCGGTCTTGTCGGCCTGTGGAAACTCCGGGAGGGAATCGCCCAGTTCCAGCAGCAACTCCAGCTCGGCGTCACGGTCGCCCAGCGCGCGAAACTCTTCCACGAGTTGCGGATAGGTGATGTTCTGGAGGTCGAACATGAAGGCGGAGTGCGGCGCGGAAGGGGGCTGAAGAAAACTCGCTGTGACGACTCTCAGAGATTCTAGGCGGAAGGGGGCGACGGGGGAGTCGGGGATGCTCCCGAGCCCGGCCCGGCACCCGCTCGTGGCGGTGTGGGGGAGGAACTGCCCGCAGGGGGAGGCGACGCGCTCGCGGGGCGGAACGCGACCACCCGCGTTGGGTCGGTCGTCAGGTACGGTCCCTGCACCAGGTCGATGCAATACGGAATCGCGGGGAAGACGGCGGCCAGGCATTCCCCAATCGCCTTGGGCTGCCCCGGGAGGTTGACGATCAGGCTCTGCCCGCGAATGCCGGCAGTCTGCCGCGACAAAATGGCGGTCGGGACCTTGGTCAGCGACACCGCCCGCATCGCTTCGCCAAAGCCGGGGAGCAGTTTCTCGCAGACGTTCTCGGTCGCCTCGGGGGTCACGTCCCTGGGAGCCGGTCCGGTCCCTCCCGTGGTGACCACCAGGCAGCAGCGCTCGACGTCGCACAGATCGCGCAGTGTCTGCTCGATGAGAGACTGTTCGTCGGGGATGATCCGGGGGACATCCTGCCAGGGGCAATTGAGTGCCGCGGCGAGCCAGTCGCGAATCGCCGGCCCACCCCGGTCGGAGTAGACCCCCTGCGAGGCGCGGTCCGAGACCGTCACAATGCCAATCCGGATGGGTGAACTCATGGTGGTTGCGGAAGTTTCGGCTGGGAGGTGCTGGAATGTCATTTTAAGGCGGCCCGGCTGGTTTTCACAGCAGGGGCGACCAAGCTCCCACTGGCGACCCAATGAGACCTCTGCCACAGCGGTCACAGACCTCGCTCGACGCCA
>CAIUHT010001126.1 GCA_903898975.1 uncultured Planctomycetaceae bacterium | reverse complement strand
CGTCCGCTTCAACAGCCCGGCCAGCACGCGATGGGCCGCCGCCATCAGGGGATGAATCGAGACCGCCTGCCGGAGCGATTCCACCGCCTCTTCAATCCGCCCGGTGCGGGCCAGGGCCGAGCCGGCGATGTAATGGGCGCGGGCGTCGTAAAAGTTCTGACCAATCGCGGTGAGCGCCTCGCGGGCAGCCCGTTCCCAGTCGCGCTGGTGGGCGGCGACGCGGGCCAACCCCAGATGGGCCGCGGAGCTGAGCGGATTGAGATCGAGCACCGACTGGAAGTGACCACTCGCCGCCTGCCAGTTCCGCTGCTTCAGTTCGATGTTCGCCATCTTCAGCAGCAGCGACGGGCGGTTGTTCAACTGCACGCTGCTGGCGGCCTCGAGGCGCTTCAGCGCCTCGCCGTGCCGGCCCTCCAGCGTCAGCACGCTCCCCTCGAGGAAGGCGAGCGCGTGTTGATTGGTCCTGGCGACCCGGCTGATGCGCCGTAACTGTCGGCGACGCCCCTCGGGCACATTCTGCCAGTCGATCTCCGCTTCCTTTTGCTCGGGGTTCTCTCCCTGGTCGATGTCGGGAGTCGAGCCCGCGTCTGCGGGAGCGGGGCGAACCTCGGCGTTCTCCACCGGCGAGGTCGTCGCCCCGCCCGACGGCGATTCGGCCGCGGGAGCCGCGGTCTCGGCCGGTTTGACCGGGAATTCCTCGCGCAGTTTTTTCAGTTCCGCCGCGGTCTCGCCCGTGGCCCACTCGGCGGCTTCGCGTTTCCGCGTCTTCAGCAGTTCCAGCGTCTCGCGGGCCTCGACCGGCAATTCCTGGTCGATCTGGGTCTGCAGCAGGTGCACGCCAAACCGGCTTTCGCGCGGCCAGCGGTTCCACAGGTCGCGGAAGAGGGTCGCGGCCTGGTTGAGCCGGCCTCCATCCACGCAGGCCCGGGCCAGGTTGTAACGCAATTCGCGAACGGTGTTGTCGACCGCCTCGACCGCGTCCGCCCCGGGATCGTCGATGTAACCGAGGTCGACCAGCTGCTTGAGCGCCTCGGCCGAGTCGACCACATCCATCTGCAGGTCGGGCGGATGCCGGCCATCCTCCCCCGGGACATCCTCCCACGAGTCGATGTACTGCGTCTTGGGGGGCTGCTCGTAGATGGTGGTGAGCACCCGGCCATCCATGTCGCGCCCCATTGGCAGATCGAACAGCGACAGCACCGTGGGAGCCACATCGAGCAGCTTCGCGCCGAAGACCAGCGAGTCCTGTTTCAGCCCCGGGCCACTGGCGACGAAGATGCCGAATTCGCGATGTTCGGCAGCGGGCCCCGCTGGCTCGTTGGGAATCGAGCGGGGGCGGAGGTGGTCGGGGTGGAACCCATGGTCGCTCAGCAGCAGCACGGTCGTGTCGGGACCGGCCAGCTGCAGCAGCCGGCCCAGCATCAGGTCGTGGTAGCAGTAGCCCCCGTTCACCACGCGGTGATACCGCTCGTAGTCCTCCTCGCTGACCCACTCCAGCCGAGGGGGGTGGTACTTCATGAAGGCGTGACTGAAGTGGTCGATCGCGTCGAAGTAGATCGCGGCGAAATCCCAGTCGGGTTGCGTCTGCAACAGGTGGCAGGCCGCCGCCTGGATGCCGGTGCACTCGGCAATGATCTTGGCCAGCGATTCAAGCCGACGGTCTTTCTGCTGGTCGATCTCGGGCGCGTCGGGGACGAAGAACCGCAGCAGATCCCCATCGAGTTCGTGGGGGTGCAGGCGGTGCTCTTCGAGTTCGCTCGCGAGCGCGGCAGGAAAGACGGTTCCCGGGCGCATGGGCCAGGGCTTGTCGAGCGGGCCGACCGCCTGCTGGTAGTGGTTCGAGACCATCGCGCCGTGGATCGGCTCGGCGGGATGGCTGGGCCACCACCCGACCACGTGCGATTTCTTCCCGTTCTGGTTGAGGATGTTCCAGACCGCCTTGGTCTGGCGGGAGAGATTGGTGATGGGGCGCACCCCCCCCGGTCTTGGGGTCGGGCTCGGAAAAGCCATGGATGCCGTGCTTGTAGGCCCGCTTCCCCGTGGCAATCGAGGTCCACAGCATGGGCGAGAGCACAGGCTGCAGGGTGGCCATGTTCCCCATCACGCCGGTCTCAATCAGCCGGGCAATGTTGGGCATCAGCCCCTGATCCACCAGGGGGGAAATGACCTTCCAGTCGGCGGCATCCCAGCCCACCAGCAACACTCGCCGTCGCTTGTCAGACATCGTGGAATCACTCACTTGTTAGCAGGAATGTGACATTGGAGAAGGCAGACCTTCCCCGCACACCACGGAGCGCAACCAGGTCCGTCGCCGCCCCGCGGACTCAACTCCCCCATGCCGTGAGCGGGCCCCCATTCCCGACTCTCGATGCCCCGCCTCCCAGCAGCCACGGGGGTAAATCTGAACCGGCCCAGAAGGCCGCAGACCATCATCTTCCTATTCGCAGGGCCAACGGCCTCTGCGCCCGCGCTGGCAGAAAATCCTGCCCAGTGGCATCCAATGCCTCAGAAGATACAAGGGAGCATCCGGCAAGGTAAGCGATCGAAGAGGACAATCGGCCCTCGTAGCGCAGCGACGCCGGCGCAATCGCTACAGCCCCACAACTCCCACGCCGTTGATGAAGAATTATTGAGGAAGACTGGCTGCGGTTGGACGACCCGGAAACGAACCGACCGGCTGGCAGAGGTGCCAGCCGGTCGGTTCGATCAACGATCAACGAAAACGATCAACGATCAGATCGGTAGTCGGCGGGACAGTGAAGTGAGCCAGTCGGTCACTCTAAAGCCAGTTGCGCTCAGCCAATCCCCGGGACTGGAAACGCCTGGCAGAACTGCGCGATCTCCGTGCGAACCCGCGCCAACACGCTGTCGTCTGCGGCGTTCTTCAGCACCTGCAGAATCCACCCCCCCACATGCTGCATCTCGGCTTCCTTCATTCCCCGCGTCGTGATCGCCGGGGTGCCAATCCGGATCCCGCTGGGGTCGAGCGCCTTTCGCTGGTCGAACGGAATCATGTTCTTGTTGACCGTGATCCCCGCCTTGTCGAGCGCCTTCTCGGCGATTGACCCCGTCAGCCCCAGTGGCGTGACGTCGCACAGCATCAGGTGGTTGTCGGTCCCCCCGGTCGCCAGTTTCACGCCGCCTGTCAACAGCGTCTCGGCCAGCACCCGCGCGTTCGCGACAATCTGCCGGGCATACACCTTGAACGCCGGCTCGGCCGCCTCGCGGAAACAGACCGCCTTCGCCGCGACAATGTGCTCGAGCGGCCCCCCCTGCATCCCCGGGAAGACCGATTTGTCGATCGCCTTGGCATGCGCCTCGCGGCACAGGATGAACCCCGCCCGCGGTCCCCGCAGAGTCTTGTGCGACGTGCTGGTCACAAA
Organism: uncultured Planctomycetaceae bacterium; assembly: GCA_903898975.1. Lineage (GTDB taxonomy): Bacteria > Planctomycetota > Planctomycetia > Planctomycetales > Planctomycetaceae > UBA10511. The sequence continues at coordinate 1,631 of CAIUHT010001126.1, read as the reverse complement.
GTCGGCGACTGGCACCGGGCTGTTGTGCACCCCCGCCGCCACCAGCCCCGAGTAGTGCGCCATGTCGACCATGAAGAGCGCCCCGACTTCGCGGGCGATCTCGGCGAACTTCGCGTGGTCGATCTCGCGCGGGTACGCGCTCGCCCCAGCCACAATCAGCTTCGGCTTGTGCTCGCGGGCCAGCGCGACCACCTGGTCGAAGTCGATCCGATGATCGGTCGGCCTGACCCCGTAATGCACCGCCCGGTACAGCTGCCCCGAGAAATTCAGGTTCATGCCGTGCGTCAGGTGCCCGCCATGGGCCAGGTTCTGCGCCAGGAACGTATCGCCCGGCTGCAACACCGAGAGATAGACCGCCATGTTCGCCGACGAACCCGAGTGCGGCTGCACGTTGGCGTGCTCGGCCCCGAACAGGGACCGGGCCCGCGCCCGGGCCAGATCTTCGATCACGTCGACGTACTCGCATCCGCCGTAGTACCGGCGACCGGGGTAGCCCTCGGCGTACTTGTTGGTCAGCACCGTCCCGGCGGCGGCGAGCACCGCGGCGCTGGTGTAGTTCTCGGAGGCGATCAGCTCGAGACCATCCCGCTGACGGCGGGCTTCGTGTTCGATAGCCGACCACAACTCGGGATCGGCGGATTCAAGAATCGACATGTTGTGCAGTGGGAAAGAAGGAACAGGTGCCCCCCGGATGGGAGGACGAACAACCTCGCGACCGACGCCGCAGGCCACCCCGCTGGCAGAGCAGCCCGACAGTCTCACGCCCGCAGGCGGAAAGAAGCCCGCAGGCGGAAAGAACCCCCGCAGGCGGAACCCGCCCTCAACGGACCCCGCACCAGACGGACCCCGCCTTGAGACCCAACGCGGATCGTCCCACGCTGGCCCCTTCACGCTGGGCCCGCACACGGATTCCGGAAGCCGGGTCCGGGGCAGCCGAGACGCTGGGGTGAGCGATGGAAAATCGGCCGCCGCCGGTCGCTTGAGGAGCGGCAGACAGGTGCCTCCCGCAGCCCTCGATTCGATGATAGTGGCCGGGAACCAATGGGGCTACTCCGCTTGATTTGAGGCTGGTATTCTGGACGCTGTGAACGAATTCGCCGCCCCCCCTCCCGCACATGGTCCGCAATCCGCCGCCGCCCTGGCCAGCCTGGCGGGGCAACGGATCGCATTCACCGGGACCCTGGCGTCGATGACCCACCGCCAGGCCCAGCAGGTGGTCGAAGAACACGGCGGGCAACCGACCGAGCATGTGGGCAAAGCCACCACCCTGCTGGTGGTGGGGGAAGAGGGCTGGCCCCTCGAAGCCGACGGGCGCCCCTCGGTGAAACTGGTGCAGGCACAGAAACTGCGCGCCGAAGGGGCCGAACTCCGCATTGTGAGCGAATCGGACTGGCTCGGGTTTGTCGGGCTCGACGATCGCCGCTCGCAACTCGACCAGGTCTACACCCCCGCCATGCTCAGCCAGTTGCTGGGGGTCTCGGTGCACCAGGTCCGGCGGTGGGAACGACTGGGGCTGGTCCGGGCAGTCCGCCGGGTCTATCGCCTGCCGTTCTTCGACCTCCGCGAAGTCGCCTCGGCCCAACGCCTCGCCCAACTGCTCGCCTCGGGAGTCCCCCCCGACAAGGTCCGCG
>CAIUHT010001125.1 GCA_903898975.1 uncultured Planctomycetaceae bacterium | reverse complement strand
GTGCCCCTCACCCCCTCGCAGGCGCAGTACTTCAGCGAGGGGAATGTGTTTGTGCGAGTGCTCGAAAATGTTCGTGGCCGGGATGTGTTCGTCGTGCAGGGGACGCACTGCCCGGTCAACGACAACTTCATGGAACTGCTGTTCTGGATCGACGCGCTGAAGCGGGCCAGTGCCCAGCAGGTGACGGCGGTGATCCCGTTCTTCAGCTACGCCAAGGGGGACAAGAAAGACGAACCGCGGGTGTCGATCAGGGCGCGGGTCTGCGCCGACGCCCTGGAAGCGGCCGGGTGCGACCGCGTGCTGACAATGGATCTGCACAGTCCGCAGATCCAGGGGTTCTTTCGCATCCCGGTCGATCATCTCTACGGCCGGCACGTGCTGTGCGACCACATTCGGAACCTGCAGATTCCCGACCTGGTGGTCTGCAGTCCCGACATTGGGTTCGCGAAAGATGCCGCGGCGTACGCCAACCTGCTGGGTGTCCCGATGGCGATCGGACACAAGGCCCGCCCCGCGCACGATGAAAAGGCGGTGGTGCTCGAGCTGATTGGCGACGTGCGGGACCGCAACGTGCTGCTGGTCGATGACTTCACCATCACCGGGGGAACGCTGATTGCCATGGCCGACGTGCTGCTGGCGCGGGGGGCCCGCGAGATTTATGCGGCGGTCACCCATGCGGTGCTGTCGCGGGGGGCGGCGGCGCGGATTGGGGTCTCGGCGATCCGGCAGATGTTCGTGACCGACACCATCGAGCACAGGACCGAGCCTTTTCCCGCGAATATCACCGCGGTCTCGATCGCCCCGCTCTTCGCCCGCGCCATCCGCTCGGTGCACGACCGCACCAGCGTCAGCAACCTCTTCCCCGACCGCCCCGTCCCCCGGAAGTAACGCTCGAGAACTCCACCGGGCCCGCAGCGGCGCTCGCGAGAGCCTGCGCTGTGGGTGCCCGAGCTGCACGCCATCAACGGGCCTGTGCCGACAGTCGCGGTGCCACCGGTGACTGCCACCATGGTTGTTGGGAGAGCAGTCTGCGTAGCGACGATTGCGGGCCTCGCTTTGGCTGTGTTCTGGCTGGATGCGACCGCACTGGTCGTCACGCACACTTGTGGACCGCAAACTTGCAGACTCCACACTTGCGGACCGAAGACACTCGTTTCACGCCGGTCCCAAGGTCTGCTGCGCTCCCAACCGAGCAGCACCCCCAGTGCCACACCCTGGTGAGTCGCAAGGCCTGGCACCCCGATGGTTCCAACGCGGCAGAATTGGGCACGCGCGTGAACGTTGTGAAGAGCCTGCCACGAACGTTTTGAGCGAGTGCCGAAGATCGTGTGAAGAATGATCCGGCACCGACCGGAATCAGCCTTTGCTTTTCAATTCCTCACATTTGCTTTCCCGGATCTTCGCATTCCCGCCCTATTGTCCCGCCCGGCGATGACGTGTGGGGAGTGAACCTGACGAGCGAGCGGGTCGCTCCCGACAATTCTCCGGTGATGGGTCACCGGGGCGTGATCGCAAGTTCTGCTTGCGAAGGATGCATCCTGTGAAGAAGACCGCAATGCGCGTGTTGGCGGTGGTGGCGATTCTGACCGCGACCGCCCGGCTGGAGGCCCAGGTCAAGGGGCCCAGCACTCAACAGACCCCCTACGTGGTGCCAGTGGCCCCCGGGGTCCGAACAATCTCGATCGCCTCAAATGGCAATGGCTCGTCGACCCCCGACGAAACCTACTCGAAGCTGGGCGGAGGGACCTACCGCCTCGTGGGCATTCCCGACGGGCTCGGGGCCTTTGACAATGGGGATGGCACGTTCACGATGCTGGTCGCCCACGAGTTGAGTTCGACCGCCGGTGTCAACCGCGCCCACGGCAGCAAGGGAGCGTTCGTTTCGAAGTGGGTCATCAACAAGTCCGACCTCTCGGTGGTCGGCGCCGCCGACCTGGTCGACGACCCGTCCAAGGTGCGCACGTACGACACGGGCAGCTCGTCGTATGTCAGCGGCACCACCGCCTGGCAGCGGTTCTGTTCGGCCGATCTGGCCGCCCAGTCGGCGTACTACAACCCCACCTCGGGACTGGGGACGCAGGTCATGCTGTTCACCTCGGGAGAAGAGACCAGCGGCAGCGGGGGCAACAACCAGGGGCGGGGGTTCGCGTTTGAAGTCGACGGTGCGAACGCCGGTCGCGCCACCGAACTCCACAAGCTCGGCAACATCGCCTACGAAAACATTCTCGCCAGCCCCTTCGCCCAGGATAAGACCGTCGTCTTCAACATGGACGACGCCAACCGCAGCTTTTCTTCGAATGCCAGCGACGCTCCCAGCCAGTTGTACGTCTACGTGGGGGACAAGACCGCGTCGAGCGACGCGGTGGTGGCCGCCGGCCTGACGAACGGTTCGCTCTACGGGATCAAGGTCGGGACGCTGGCCAACGAAGACCTGATCGCGGGCTCGCAGCGATTCACCATGTTCAACATGGAGGGAGCCTCGACGGGTGCGGGCATTCTTGATGTCGCCACCGACAACGGACTGGGCCTGGAGCAGGCCAGCATCGTCAATGGGCTGACCCAGTTCCATCGCATCGAGGATGGCGCTTGGG
>CAIUHT010001124.1 GCA_903898975.1 uncultured Planctomycetaceae bacterium | reverse complement strand
GCGAAACGCGGACAGGGGGCCGAGGAATTCGCGTTTTGAAACATCCCCATCGCGATTGAGATCCATTTTCTGGAACCAGGCTGGACCGAAGCCGGGTGTTCCGACCGGGGATCCCATCGAGCGGTTGGCCATCCCTCCCCGCATGCCACCGGAGGTGCTGTTGCGAAAAATCGCCGACTGACCCAGCTCAGCCGCGATGCGGTACTTGCCGATGAGATCGGTGGGATGGATCGTACCATCGCGGTCTGAATCGACACGGATCAGAAAATCGCGGGTGGCTTTCAGGTCGCGAGCCGACAAGCGGCGATCTCCCGCGCCTCCCAGCATGTCAAACAGCGAATCTCCCTGGTGGGTCAAGACGAGTTCGATCCGGGACTGATGGGCGGTTGTGTCCTGCTGGAGGATCTCGGCGAATTCCTGCTCACTGATCTCTCCATCCTGGTTGCGATCGACCACTTCGAACGTGAGTGACGACAGCCCAGCCTGGGCGAGACCCGAGGCCAACGCAGTGAACTCCTGAGACCCCAATGTGCGATTCTTGTCGCCATCCGCTTGAGCGAACTTCTGCAGGAAAAAGGTCCGGTTGTCGGCGGCGGTCCCGCGGGCGGGGGCCACGCGAAACTCCAGTTCCAGTCCGTTCAGATCCCAATGAATCCTCGAGTTGCTACCCGCCGGTTGCTCCTGCGGGCCAGCGCCTGCGTTTTCGATCAAACGAAACTGCGACTTCCCGCGCTTGGTTCGAAAGAACTCCAGACCCAGCACCTGTTGGGCCTCCCCATTCTCCAGCCAATTGCGAAGCTCTGCCCGATCAAGCCGTCCATTGCGATTGAGATCGAACCGCTCAGCGTCGGTCGGTTTCAGCGAGAGTTTCTCGACCTCCACCTCGCGTTCCCCTCCCCCGGTTGCCAAGCCATATTCGTCGAGGAGGCGGGCGAGAGCGTCGGATCGCTGGTCGGCGGTTTCCAGGGAGACCAGCGGGGATCTGAGTGCGGCGCCGTCGCGAGGGCTGACCCCGGGAGTCACCAGTTCGTCCAACGTGATCAATTCGTCGTCGTTGAGATCAAGCAGAGAGAGCCGGGCGGCAGCCGCTGTCAGTTCGAGTTCGGTCAACCGGGCATCGCGGTCGGTATCCAACAGGGCGAACAGATCGACGGTGGGATTGGCCCGGGGGGCACGAACCGAAATGCTGAGCAGGCTACCCCAGGTGCGATCGAGATAATCGACAAGTTCAGCGAGTGAAATCTTGTCGTCCGGCGGAGCAAGATCGACACTGGTCCAGGTGTCGACCAGCGTGTAGGGGCGCGAGACACCATCGGGCTTCACCAGGGGGGGCACCGCGGCGGCTTCCTGTTGCGAAAGTTGTTCATCGCCCGAGGCGTCGTATTGCCGGAGCAAGCTGCGGGCGAATTCGCGTCTGGTGGCTCGCAGCCCCACGCCATCGACACGGGCCCGCAGGCCAAGAAGTTGGGGGCGCCCCGGGGCAAACACCAGCACGGCATGAAAATCGTCGGACGTTCGCCGCGAGTCGTCCCGTTGCCGGGCCGCCACCGCTGCCTGTGGTTGTTGCGCGACGGCTCGAGACGACGACACAAAGGGAAGATTCCAGAGCGTCGCCCCCAAACCGAGCATCCAGATTAGATTAGAGCCACGGTTGAGCATGGCAGCCCGCATTGCGTGTGAGAGTGGAACGGCCTTGTCTCTAGCTTGTCCACGCCGCCCTCCTTTGTCCAGTTCATTCCCTCAGGGATTCATTGAAACCCAGCGTCTGGAGCGGCCATAGTGCCAAGGAACTTTGCCAGTCACTTTCGCGCGTGCTAGACTCGAGTTTGAATGAATCGCCAGGGACGAGAGTCTGGAGGCTGGCAAATCACGGGCGGCTTGGCGACGCACGGGAAACAGGTGTCGCCTTACCCCTCGACCGAGAATGCAACGACGCAGGGGAGCGGTCAAGCCGCACCGACGGGCTGGTTGCAGGCAACGCCTGAACCGGACTGACTCATCGGCTCGTCCCCGGAGCGGCGAAGCTGAGGATGACGGGCTACGCGATTCAACGGGTGGGTGTTCCATTCAGTTTTTCGGCCAAGTAGGGCTTGTTACAGAGGCCTCGAATCATGCACAAATCCTGGTCGCTGCTGAGTTGGTCACTCCCGATTGGTCGAATTGCGGGGGTGGACCTGCGGGTTCACTGGATGCTGCCCCTGGTGTTGGCCTGGCTGTTCTCGCAGTATTCGGCGGGCCTGGCCCTGATGATTGGAGTGGCACTGACGGCAAGCGTCCTGTTGCACGAGTTGGGGCACGCACTGGCGGCCAGGACCCTCGGCCTGACGTGTGAGGAGATTCTACTCTGGCCTTTGGGGGGTCTGGCCAATATTGAACCGAATGGCGTTCCCCGCGACGAATTTCGAATCGCAGCGGCCGGCCCCCTGGTGAATGCGGTGCTGATTTCCGCCATGCTGCCCATAGTGGCTCTCTCCAGCCCGCAGTGGCCGCACCTGTTCGATCCGACCAAAATGCGACTCTCGGAAGAAATGGTCCCGGTCGTCCCACAGCCTCTCGCTTCGGTCGAGACGGCAGCGACAAACACCGATCGCCCGCAGCCTCCCGAACTGAGTGCCGATCGGAATCCACCCCGATCCCGGACCGGGCTGTGGCTGGTGCAATTTGTCGAGGTGCTGTTTCAGATCAACTGGATGCTGTTGCTGGTCAACCTGTTGCCCGTCCTGCCGTTTGATGGGGGGCGGATGCTGAAAAGTTGGCTGAGTTCGCGGGCTCCCTGGCGGGACCATTCCGACTGGATGAGCAAGGTCGCGATCGGGACGGGAATTGTACTCGCGCTGCTGGGAATGCTGTTCCTCTCAAACACGATCGTGATGGGATTGGGATTCTTTATCCTCGTGACGGCACTGATTGAGCAGCAGCGGACCCACTCCGACCGGGCTGAAGAGGCCGGCTTCATGGGGTATGATTTTTCCGCGGGCTACACCAGCCTGGAACGGTCGTCTGTCGCTCCCACAGCGGAACCGGAGTCCCAGGGAGCCCTGCAGCGCTGGCGCGATCAGCGGCAGGCGACCCGCCAGATCCGAGATCAGCAGGAAGCCGAACGCGCAGAGGCGGAACTCGATTCGCTGCTTGAAAAGGTTCATCTGCACGGGATGGCTGCGTTGACCAAAGCCGAACAGCAGACTCTTTACTCCGCCAGTCACAGGCTGCGACAGCGGGGTACCCTGCCTCCTTCGGCCTAGCTTCTGCCGAATTGGGGTGCCAATCAGGAACTCAGTCGCTGATTGGCGGATTGGTCCAACAGCCGGGTGGGGGAGTTTGGCCCTTGGATCAGCCTTGCTGACTGAATCTTTGTTGGCCATGTGGTAGGGCCTGGAACGGGATGGCGCGAAATGGCTGAGGCCGATCGAGTTCGCTGGGACGCTCGGTATCTGACCTTGGCCGAGCAGACGAACTCGCTTGATGCGACAGGTCCAGAAGAGTGGCTGACACGACAGGCGATCAAGCTGCCCCCTGGGCGGGCCGTCGATCTTGCCTGCGGCCTCGGAGGAAATGCCCGCTGGCTCGCCGAGCAAGGCTGGGACGCCTTGGGGATCGACGTGTCCCCCGTTGCCCTGTCAGTGGCCCAGCGATGGTGCGCTCCCGAGAATCGCCCAGTCACATGGCAAGTTGCCGACCTGGAGACCTGCGAACTCCCCGAGGAGAGCTTTGACCTCGTCTGCGTGTCCCGATACCTGGATCGAAAACGGTTTCCAAACTGGCTCCCCCGGCTCCTGCGACCGGGGGGATGGCTGATCTATCACACGTTTGTCAGCCCTCCCCCCAGCGCGGCCCCGGGGACGAAATCTCCGAAGAACCCCGCACACGTGCTGGCACCCGGTGAACTGAAGCAGCTGTTTGCCCTGACCATCATCGACTACCAGGAGACACAACAGCTCGAGGGCTGGATGGCCAGCCTGGCGGCCCAGCGCACTTGAGGTTCGCAATCGAGGCAGCCATGTAAGGCGGCGTAGCGAGCAGCGAACTGAGAGGCCCAGGGCCTACAAGACTCGCGGTTGCCAACGAGCACTTGTGGCTTTGGTCGCGGATTCGATTTGATCAGAGACCCGACGTGTTCCAGGCTGCGTTAAGTCACCCAAGACCGCAGCTTCCATGCACATCGGCTGGGCACAAGCGACTTTGAGCCCTCCCGGCACTTAACCCCGGCCCCCACGGACAAACCACCACATGAGCCATGCCATCAGGGGAAAGACCACAAAGATCAGCGCGATCGTGATGAGGGTAGAACGGCTCTGATCGGGCCAGCGTGCCATGGAAGAATCCCGTCCACTGAGAGGTCTCTGAGTTCAAGCCCCGTACCGCAGCGACCTTACCCCAGGGGCTCAGCCAATCACTTCGGGATCGGTCTCGGGAACTGCTTCACTGCTCGGGTCGAACCATTCGTGCTTGAAGACAATTCGCCGCTTGTGCTTCATCGCCAGGTTGGACGTGATCGCCATGATGGCATCGGCCATCGCCCGCTCGCCCGGGCAGCGCAGGCCCCCCTGCTCACGCGGGGTGCCGAGCGGAACCTGATTTCGGATGCACCAGGCGAAGTGCTCCATTTCTTCGGTATAGCCCCGGCTGACTTTCTCTTCGCTCGCGCCCCCGACCGAACCCGCCGCGGCAGCCGCAGGGGCCAGGCTGGGACTGGTGCTGGCCACAGGACCGCTCCCCGCCTCGCGCTGAACAACCCGCAGACGCTGCCCCGGGCCACCCCCACCGGTATCGCCCCCTTCCTCCTTGAAGAGCATCACCTTCTGCTCCAGTTCAGTGACCATGGTGCCACGGCTACCGTAAATCGTCTCTCCGTAGGGCTCCAGTCGGTTCGTGTTGATCGACGAGTAGGTGACGATCGCGACATCGTTCGGATCCTGCTCGTGATACCGGCCGGGAAACTCAAGGGTCACATAGACGTGGTCGTCGATCTCCCGGGGATCCTTCTGCTTGTCCTCTGAGCCGACACCCTTCACGCCGTAAAAGTTCTTACCCCCGTAGCCCTGCACAGCGAGAGGATGAACCTCGGAACGTCCCTGGGAGAGGAAAATACTGCAGGCGTCGAGCTGGTGACTGCCAAGTTCGGCCATCAGGCCTCCACCGGTCTTGCGAAACAGCCGCCAGTTAATCAGCTGATCGAGAGAATCGAACCCCCACTGCTGGTCGAGGTCCTTGAGCTGAGCCGAATCTTCGGCGGGGATCTTCTTGACCCAGCTGTCCGAACCGGGGAAGCTGTTGTTGCGATGCCAACTGGCGCGGATGAACTTGATGTCACCCAGCAACCCTTGGGAGACCAGATCATTGGCATTGGCATACAACACGCTGTAATGCCGTTGGTGTCCAACGGCGAGCATCTTGCCGGTCTCACGCGAGACGCGGATCATCTGCTT
>CAIUHT010001123.1 GCA_903898975.1 uncultured Planctomycetaceae bacterium | reverse complement strand
CGCGGTGGACAATCCCGAGGGCGTGGACCGCCTCCAGCGCGGTGGCCAGTTGGAGACCCAGCCGGGCGACCTGGCCGATCGACAGCCGGCCACCACGGATCCGGTCCTGCAGCGAACCTCCCCCGATCCACTCCATGACCAGGTACGGTTGCCCATGAACCGCACCCGTGTCGTAGATCTGGACAATGTGGGGATGACTGAGGCGGCCGAGAATCTGCGCTTCCCGGGCGACCCGCTCGGAGAACTCCGCGGAGCGTGGCGCGGAGAGGGTTTTGAGGGCGACCCAACGGGCCAGGGCGGGCTGCCAGGCGCGGTAGACTTCGCCCGCCCCTCCCCGACCCCGAAGCTCCAGCCGCTGGAATCCCGGAATCTCGGGGAGCGGAGTGGGTGGGGCTTTATGGTCGCTCGGGGAGACGGGGCGAGGCGCTCCGGGGAATTGCTGGGCGAGTCCCTGGAGGAATTCGAGTTCACCCTGGGGGGGATTCGAGGGGAGCCGGTCGGCGGGGGTGAGAAGCGAGGACTCGCGCAGCAGCGACTGCAGTCGCTGCTGGCACGCGGAACAGTGCTCCACGTGATTGACCACGTCGCCGGCGCGGGGCTCGGGCGATTGATCAGCCAGCAGGGCTTCGAGCGCGGCGAGGGGTGGGCATTGGCTGGCGAGAGCAGCGGGGGTCATGGAGCGACAGCCTCGCATCGATCGAGCAGCTCCAGTTCCTGGCGAAGGAGGCGTTGCACCTTGCTGCGGGCGGCGAAGGCGGAGGCGACCTTCATGCCGGTCTGCAGGGCGACCTCACTGCCAGTCAACCGCTGGAGGGCGAGAAGCTCAAAGACCTGCCAGGTGAGCGGTTCGACGCGGTTCCGGACCCGCTCCATCGCGAGGTGGAGCCGTTCACAATCGAACTGTTGCTGCAAGCGGTCGGCGAGGGCTTCGCGGGCGGGAAGGCTTTCGAGGAGGCCGAGCAGACTGGGATCCCCAGAACCAGCGGGCCCCCGGCGATGCTCAGTGATCCAGTCGCAGAAACAGTGATGGACGATGGTGTGCAGCCAACCCCGGAACCGGCGACCAGAGTCGTACTGAAAGGCGGGGAGGTACTGGGCGAGGCGGAGTAACACCTCTTGGGTGACATCGCGGGCGTCGGCATCCTGCAGCCGGTAGCTGCGACACCAGTCGAGGATATGGGGGCCGTAGGTCTCGACGAATCGGGGCCAAGCGACCTGGGGGGCAGAGTCCGCCTTGAGCGCGTCGATCAGCGACAAGGAAGTGCTGGGCGCATCCGTAAAGTCTTGAATCCGCATCGCCGAGGTCCCCCAAAAGTGTCCTCCGCCGAGACTCCGTGACAATCTATAAAACACGTACGACTAGCAAATCCGACATGGCGTGTGTTTTAAGAAACAAGTCGGTCGGCGTGTTTCAATCGATACGATCGTTAAAGCCGCTACGGTGTGTGCATCCGGCGCAATCTGCGGAGTCAGCAGAAACCGGACAGGCCTCCTGCTTGAGGCCACGCGACAAGGTCGACCGCCCTCCGAAACCGGCCGCTCAGCGCCGCGAGAAACCCGCGGTGCCAGCCGAACCGTAGGGCAGTAAAAGCGCACGAAAATCACGCGAAGTCGTGAAATGGACAGCGAGCGCCAATCCGCAGCGCCCAACCACGCCGCCAAGGTGACACCGCCACCGGACACCGCCAGCCACGAGTTCCGAGGT
>CAIUHT010001122.1 GCA_903898975.1 uncultured Planctomycetaceae bacterium | reverse complement strand
ACGCGGGCCTGCCCGAACCCGGGAATCTGGGTGAGGTCGGCGAGGCTGACGGGGCGGCGGGTGACGATTTCGGCGAGTTGTTCGTCGAGGGCCATGGCGTAGGCGGGCACCCCGTCCTGCGTGGTCACCTGCTTGCGGAGGTCGCGGAGTTGACGAAAGCGTTCCCACTGATGGGGAGGGAGGATGGCCCGGTAATCGACCTTGTTCTGATTCCGCGAGCGGGCGGAATTGGAAGCTGGGGTCGGTGTGAAGTCGGCGCTGCTGGAGGGGAGAGTAACGCAGACCGCCCACACGCTATTGAGGCCGACGTCGATGAGTTGTTTTTCGACACGGGCCTGGGGGTGGGTGGCGAGGAACCGGTTGAGGGCGGCGGTGGCGTTTGCAGGATCGAGTACCGGGATGGAAAAAAACTCAACCTGCATGGACATCAACCCCGCGATTTTTGTCTAGCACCAATCATCATTCGGAGGCCGCTCCACTCCGCACCGGGCCGAGTTGCGGGCCGGGCTCCTGAGGTCGCCGGCCCGACAATCGTCCCGGGCTACGTTCCGCTCGACTCTTGACCTGGCTCACGATCTTTTTCTTGAACTCGGACGAGACGGAACGAGAGGTTGTTGCCCTCGTAGTCAGCCGAGGAGTGGAGCCGGAGCGCACACCGCACGCGGCGGGCGTAGCTGACCCAGCTGCCACCGCGGATGACGCGCGACCCGTCGGACCCGCCCGTCTTGCTTCCGCCAGGATCGATCGCATGCTGCGAACCGTACTTATGCCACCCGTCCCGACACCATTCATACACGTTCCCCAGCATGTCGTACAGGCCCCAAGCATTCGGCAGCTTGCCTTTCACCGGTTGCGTGCTGGCCCGGTCATGCTGAATACGCTTCTGCTTCCAGTCTTTGGAATCCCAAGGATTCCTGATCCCGGCCGGGGCGACGGCGTTGCCCCCGTACCAGGCGATCGAATCCAGCGCGGGTGCATCCCTCTCACCCTTGATCTGAATCGTCCCATCACCGGCCACGCTCGGATAGAGGGCCGTCTGCGAGCCAGCCCGACAGGCGTATTCCCACTGTGCTTCCGTCGGCAAAGACGCCTGCAGGCCGGGAATCAACTGATTCAGTTTCGTCAAAAAGTCCTGCACAGTGTTCCACGACACCGTCTCGACCGGATGCTGGTCGCCCTGAAACCGGCTCGGGTTCTTCCCCATCACTCCCTTCCACAGCGCCTGCGTGCAGGGAGTGTCGGCCATCCAGAAACCCTGCGTGAGCGTCACCAGGTGCCGGGGGCCCTCGTCGTCATACCGATCGGGCTCATCCTTGGGCGAACCCTGCCAGAACGTCCCGGGAGGAATCCACCGCCACCGCACCCGCACGGGCTGGCCGGTTTTTGCGGGGATGAGGGTCTCTTCCCACAGGCCAAAGGGATCACGCCCGGCAGCGGTGACCAGTGACGCGGGACCCTGCAGTTTCAACTCCACCCGTTCGCAGTCGGTGCGAAAACTGAACGTGTCGCCGGTGGAGGGCATCGGGATTTCCACCGCTTCACTGCCCGACAAGTTCACCACTCGCCAGTTCGCTTCTACAGAGTCGTAAGGAGTGTTCGTCCAGAGCACGGTGGGGACCTGGGAGCGCAGCGTAGCCAGCCAACTTCCGGGTAAGGTTTTGGTAACTCCCCCCTGTCCCGGGGCGGAGCGTAAGAGGAATCGCTGGCCTCGCTGCAGGATGTGCACGACACGTCCCCCGACGGGAGGCGGATCTTTCGTCCGGTCGTGGGCGAGATGCCGGGAGATCTGATTGAGGCAGGGACTGATTTTGGGATTGACTCGAGTCTCGGGGGTCAGTCGATCCTCGTGTCGCCGCAGATAGCGCACCATGTCATGCGAGGCGTCAGGAGAATGCCTCAGCACCTCTTGAGCCATCCAGGCGTAGGTCGAGCGCCAATCTT
>CAIUHT010001121.1 GCA_903898975.1 uncultured Planctomycetaceae bacterium | reverse complement strand
GCGGGCGAGGAGGTCGCCGAAGGCTTCGACCCCGCCACCGGTGAGGTCGCGTGGACCCGCAAGTTTCCCGCCAGTTATTCGGGCAGCCTGGCCAGCGACCAGGGCCCCCGCTGCGTTCCCCTGCTGCACGACGGGTCGGTCTACCTCTGCGGGGCGGCGGGCGACCTGCATTGCCTCGCGCTCGACGACGGCTCGGTGAAGTGGTCTCGAGGTTTGGGCCGCGAATGGAAGGCCCCCGAGGGGTACTTTGGCATCGGGAGCACGCCTGTCATCGCCGGCGAGCTGCTGCTCTGGAACGCCGGCGCTCCGGGCGGCCGGGGCGTGGTGGCCCTCTCGCAAAAAACCGGTGAGACCGCCTGGCAGGCGACCAGCGAGCAGGCGAGCTATTCCTCGCCGATTGTTGCCGAGGTTGCTGGTCGATCGCAGGCGATTTTCGTCACCCGCCTGCAATGCCTCGCCCTCGACCCTCCGACAGGCAAGGTGCTCTGGCAATTCCCCTTCGGCGCCCGCGGCCCGACCGTGAATGCCGCCACCCCCCTGCTGCTGGGCGACCTGCTGTTTGTCTCGGCCAGCTACGGCGTGGGGGCTCATTGTGCCCGCCTCACAGGCGACGGCCCAGTCGAGGTCTGGTCGAACAACGACACGCTCTCCAGCCAGTACACCACGGGCGTGATCGTCGAGGGCAAACTGTACGGCATCGACGGACGAGCCGACACCGGTGGTGCCCGCTTGCGATGCGTCGACCCGGCGACGGGCCGCGTGCTGTGGACTGTCGCCGATTTTGGAGTGGCGAACCTGATCGCTGCCGATGGCAAACTGCTGCTGCTGAAAGACAACGGCACCCTCGTGCTCGCCCAGGCCGACCCGGCCCGCTATCGCGAACTGGGCTCGCATCGGGTCCTCAAGTCGACCACTCGGGCCTTGCCCGCCCTCGCTACGGGAAGACTGTTCGTCCGCGACGAGCGACAACTGGTTGTGCTGGGGGTGGGGCGGTAATGCCCGGCTCGCCACGCCGCCCCCGCTCGGCCTCCGCCCGGTCGAAAGCCATTCGAAACGCCCCGGGTTCAACCCCACCCGCGCCTCGGCGAAGCACTCCCCGTCCCCGGGTGACCGTTGCGGTCGCGAACAACCAGCGGCATGTGCGGTTTCCCCCCCCCCTCGTTCGCAAGGTGGTGGGTGCCGTGTTGCAGCACTGCCAGGTGCAGCACGCCGAGATCAGTGTGGCATTGGTCGACGATGCGGCGATCTGGGACATCAACCGCCGCTTCCTGGGGCACGATTACCCCACCGATGTGATCAGCTTCCGGCTGGACGAAGACCCTGAACCCGCTGCGCATCCACCCGGCAAGCCGCCCAAGTCCCGCGGCAAAGCCGCAAAGAACCCGGACGGCTCCGCCCAGGTCAGTTCGCCCGCACAGTCGGTCGAGACGGCGGCACTGACGGGGGAAATCGTGGCCAGTGGGGAAATGGCGGTCGGGCGGGCAGGCGAGTTTGGCTGGTCGCCCGAACGTGAACTGGCGCTGTACCTGGTGCACGGCATGCTGCACTTGTGTGGATACGACGACCACACGGCACCACAGCGG
>CAIUHT010001120.1 GCA_903898975.1 uncultured Planctomycetaceae bacterium | reverse complement strand
CGTGGAGGGCGACCCGCTCGCAGACATCACCGCCATGCGGCGGGTCGTGTTTGTGATGAAGGAGGGGGAAGTCTTCAAGCAGCCCGGTTCGAAACCGTGATGACTCGCCCCGGGCCGCGGTGACTTCCCCGCGCCCGTCGTTGCCTTTCGCCCCTCCGCCCACTTTCCGCCATCTGAACCATGCCCGGTGCCGAGCAGTATCTGAAGCCCGAGGTGATCCGCAGCGTCGCGCGACTCGACCTGCGGGCGCGGTTCATTGTCGAAGGATTCTTGAGCGGGCAGCACGCCAGCCCGTTTCATGGCTTCAGCGTCGAGTTCAGTGAGCACCGGCGGTACGCCCACGGCGACGATCTCAAGGACATCGACTGGCAGGTCTACGCCCGCACCGATCGCTTCTACGTGCGGAAGTATCAGGCCGAGACCAACATCAGCGGCTACCTGCTGATGGACCTCTCGGAATCGATGGATTACACCCACCGCCAGCAACTGACCAAGTTCGACTACGCGGTCTGCCTTGCCGCGGCTCTCGCCTACCTCATGATTCACCAGCAGGATCCGGTCGGGCTGGTGACATTTGACGAGAAGATCCGCCAGGTGCTCCCCCCCCGCAGTCGGCGGACGCAGTTGGGCAACATCCTGGCGACGCTGTCGAAGCTGAAGCCGACTGGTCCCACCGAGATTGCCCAGACGCTGAAGAACCTGGGGGCGCTCGTCAGGCATCGCAGCCTGATGATGCTGTTTTCCGACCTGCTGACCGAGCCCGGTCCAGTCATCGACACGCTCAAGCAGATGCGTTCGCGGGGGCACGACGTGATTGTGTTCCACATCCTCGACGAAGCCGAGGTGAACTTTCCCTTTTCAGGGCAGGTGGAACTGCGCGACCCCGAAACGCAGCAGTCGCTCGAGGTCGATGCCGACGGCATGCGGCGGGCGTATCTCGAAGCGGTCGCCGAGCTGTGCGGGCAGTATCGCCAGGCCTGCTTCTCCGCCGGCATCGACTACGTGCTGATCGACACCAGCCAGCCTTTCGACCGGGCACTTGTGCAGTATCTCTCGCAGCGGAAGGCACGGTTCTAGGCCCCGCCCGGACCGGCCCAACCGGCTCAAGTTCTGTACCGATACGCTACGGGCGAATGAGTGCCTGTCGCTGGTTCTGCCCACGTAGGCAGCGGCTGTCGCGTGCTGGTGCAGCGGCCCCCAGTTCGCAACCTTGGCCATCCACGTCGCCGACGTGGTCAACGGCACGCGGGCGTTGCATCGCACCGCAGTGTCGCACCGCAGTATCACACCGCAGACTTGAACCGCAGCATCGACCAGGCCGCTCGTCGCGCAGCCTGCGGCGGGACGAACAGCGTCCGCCGCAGGCTCGTTTCCATCCGGGCCTTACAGTCCGTAGAGCGGGCCGAACCGCTCTTTCAGATGCCGCACCAGCGGCTCGGACGACAGCGGTTTGCCCGTCACTCGCTGCACCAGTTCGGCGGTTGGCCACCGCTTGCCATGCTGGTGGATCTGCGTGTTCAGCCATTCCCGCAGCGGCTGGAACTCGCCGGCGCGGAATGCCGCGTCGAGATCTCCCAGTTGCGCCCGGGCCGTGTCAAACAACTGCGCGGCAATCATGTTCCCCAGGCAGTACGTGGGGAAGTACCCCAGGTACCCCGCCGACCAATGCACATCCTGCAGGCAGCCATCCGAGTCGTGGCTGGGGGTGATTCCAAAATCACGCTGGAACCGTTCATTCCAGGCGCCGGGCAGGTCGGCAGGGGCAAGTTCCCCCGACACCAGCAACTGCTCGAGCTCAAACCGCAGCATGATGTGCAGGTTGTACGTCACCTCATCCGATTCCACCCGGATGAAACTCGGCCGCACGTCGTTGATCGCCGCGTGGAACTGGTCGAGCGACACCCCCTGCAGCGCCTCGGGGAACATCTTCTGCGCCTTCGGAAAGGCCCGCTGCCAGTAGGCCAGGCTGCGCCCCACCAGGTTCTCCCAGAGCCGCGACTGCGATTCGTGCACCCCCAGCGAGCAGGCCGACCCCAGGGGCGTCCCCCAGGCTTCCCGGTTCAATCCCTGCTCGTAGATTCCATGCCCCGCCTCGTGCAGCGTCCCAAAGAACGCCCCGGGGAAATGGTGCGTGTCGTACCGGGTTGTCAGCCGGCAATCGCCCGGGCCAATCCCGCTGCAGAACGGATGGGCAGCGACATCCAGCCGCCCCTCCTCGAAGTTGAACCCAATCTCAGACGCCGCCTCGAACGAAAACGCCCGCTGGGCGTCGGCGGGATAGTGGCGGGTCAGGATCTCGACCGGTGGCTGCCGCCCCGACTGGCCAATCTGGCCAATCAGTTTCACCAACTCGTGGCGGAGAGGGGCGAAGAGCTGCGCAATGTCGGCCGCCGTCATGGCCGGCTCGTACTCGTCGATGAGGGCGTCGTACGGGTCGCATTCTCCCCGGGCGAGCGCCTGGGCCACCTCGCGACGAAGGGCGATCACGCGTTCGAGATCGGGCAGAAAGAGCGAGAATTGCCGCTGCTTGCGGGCGGCGACCCACGTCTTCTGCGAGAGCGAGGTGGCCTTCGTCAGCTCTTCGACCAGCCGCCGCGGAAGAGCGGTCGCCCGCCGATACGACCGGGCAATCTCGCGCAGGTTGGCCCGTTCGGGCGAGGCGGCGTCGGCGGGCCAACCCCGCGAGGTCAGTTCGCCCAGCAGTTCTCCCACCACCGGGGCGGTCGCCCGTTCGTGCGCCAGCCCCGCCAGGAGTGCCGACTGGTCGGCCCGCAACTCAGACCCTCCGGCGGGCAGGCAGGTCTGCTCGTCCCACCCCAGGATGGCCCCACACGATTCCAGCAGGGCCACCTGCCGCAGATGTGCCAGCAGTTCGGAATAAAGTTGTTCGGGCGAGCGAGCCATTTCCGGGAATCCTGAGACAGTGACGAGAGAGAAGGAAACAGATTCGAACCCCGGCGGGAACGGGACCAGGGCGGTTTGCCAGCCGAGGGAGAGGCCACACCTGGCTGGGG
>CAIUHT010001119.1 GCA_903898975.1 uncultured Planctomycetaceae bacterium | reverse complement strand
CTTGCAGCGCCAGTTGCAGCAGGTCGGTGCCGGCGACCGCGATGGAGAGTCCGTCGTCCTGTTCGGCGACCGTCCAGAGCCGGGAGAGGAAGGTGTTCCCCTTCTGGCTGGCGGCGGGTTTGACCTGCCACTCGAGCACGCGGGAGCCGACGCGGGCTTCGACACGCACTTCGTCGGCGACATCGCCCCGGCCCAGCAGAATGGTCTCGCGGTCGGAACGCAGGGGAGGGCACGCCTCGGGAAGAATCCGCTCGACGTCGCCCGAGACGGTCAGCTGGTCGGGATAGAGGACCAGGGCGGTCGCGGCCTTCGCCAGGCGATTGCCCAACTCGGCGGTGGTGACCCGGCGATCGTCGATGACTTCATCGAGCAGCAGCACGCCGCCAGTGTGCTCGGCCAGCACGCCCAGCAGGCGGTGGTCGACCCGCGGGCCAATCGCGTACGACGTGACCGGCACCTGCCGCTCACGCAGACGGGCGACCAGGTGTCGCATCTCGGCGGTCTGCAACAGTCCCGCGGTGCTCATCCCGTCGCCCACAAACACGATCGACCCGGCCCGATCGGTCGAGAACTCTTGCAGGGCGCGGTCGAACGCCGGGGCGAGGTCGGAAGCTCCCAGCGGGACGCGCTTCTTGAGTTGCGTCACGGCGGCCAGCGTCTCGGCGGCCTGCGGGGTGGTGAACCCGGTGCCCAGCAGTTCGACGCTCGAATCGACCGCCATCAGGCGGACCCGGTCGGTCGCGGGGAGCGAGCGGAGCAGCTCGTCGAGCACGGCGAGCGCCTGACGACGGTGGTCGCCCGTCTGCGACGCCGAGGTGTCGATCATCACCAGGTGATCGCGGGCGGGGCCCTCGCCCAGCAGTTCGGGACGAATGGCGAGGGCGAAGTACGCCGAGCCTCCCGGTTGCTGGTAGCGGATCAACTGGCTGCCCGTGGCGGCGATGGGACGAGCCCGCTCGGCGGCATTCGACCAGACGCACAGACCACCGAGGGCCAGGACAGCCGAGGTGCGAAGGGCGTTTCGGGTACGCAGGAACATGTCGGGACTCCGAACTGAAGCAGGGCAACCGGATGGGTGCGAAAGAGCAGCGGTTGTGCGCGTTGTGCCGGGACAAATCGCGCAACCTGCCCACTCTCCCTCGATTCTACATAGTCCTTCGACCCGTGATGAAGGAAAATCCTTGAAAAAAACTGGCAAGTTGGCGGGTCTTTGAGAACCGCCGTGCGGCTTGCCGGTTGCAGTTGCTGTGCCGTTCGCCCACGCCGCGCAACCTTCCGCTCACGCCGCCTGCAATCGCGGTAGCGGTTATGCCAGTCGTAGCGAATGCACCTCCTGTCCAACCGCTCCAGGAGGTTTTTCCGGCCCCGGGTTGGGAGCCATCTGTCGGGTTCGGCGCTGCCGTTGTGAAAGTTCGAACCTGGCGGTGCTGGTGCCGAAACGTGCGGCACGCTGCGGGCCGCCGCCGTCGCCCCGCGACCAACCCGCTACATCACTCACTTGTTCGGAACACCACCCCCCGACCTTGCGGGCTGTCTCACGCGGGCGGGGCGGACTCTGCGGGAGGCTCGGCGTCGGGGGAGTCTGTGGCGGTGGTGTCTGCGTTCGCCCCCTCGGCGTCGGTGGGCGGGACTTGCGGCAGCGGCTGCTCGGCGCGGGTTTCCACCGTCGCATACGCCGCGGCGTCGCGCAGAGAAAACTGCCGGGTCCGGCGCTGGTCGTTCGCCTGGTAGACCAGGTCGGCCTCGACGTCGAGGGCGGTCAGCCAGCCACCCCGGCAACAGGCGGTGTCGATGCAGACCCACCCCGCTTCGACCCGGGGAACGTGGCTCCGCTGGCTGGTATGCCCGCAGATGACCCGTCGACCGTCGTCCCAGGGGGTCAGCGTCTCGTCCAGTGCGGTCCAGCGCAGCAGGGTGGGGGGTTGCTCGTAGAGTGGCACGCCCGGCGCGAGGTTGGCGTGCACAAAGACTTCGCTGGCGGTGGGGAACAGGTCGATCCCCGACCGGAGGAACTCGAGATGCCGGGGGGGAATGGCTTCGAGCGGACCGCCGTAGGAAAACAGCGTGGCGTTCCCCCCATGCTGGAGCCACGAGCGGAGCCCGATGGCGGGGTTCTCGGCCGCCTCGAGCATCATCTGGTCGTGATTGCCCAGGATGAGCACCACTTCGCAGGTCGCGCGGAGTGCGAGCAACTGGTCGATGACCTGGCGGGTGCCCGGCCCGCGATCGACCACATCGCCCAGCACCACGACGGTGTCGAGCCGGGTGGGCTGAATGAGCTTCAGCAGGGTGTCGAGCGCGTAGTCGCACCCGTGGATGTCACCAATCGCGAAAGTGCGGCCCGCCATGGCGTGAGTCCTTTCGCTGCGACAAGGTACTTGTCGGAGAGGTGGGGGCGGGGTTCGGGGTGAGGGTTTCGGAGATCGGGCGGCGGGCGACGCGGGTTCGCTCGGCACCGGGTTGGGCTCAGGCAGGCTCGCCCGGGCGGGATGCCCGGGCGAGGTGAGGGAGCCATGGAGTGCGCGGCGAGTTGCCGACGCCGGCGGTCTGGGCTCTTAACGAGGCCGAATGGTCGCGTGGGTCGCGACGTTAGTATTTGCGGGGCCAGACGCGGCCCTGGACGCGGCCGGGGAGACCCATGATGCGGAGGAAGCCCTCGGCATCGGTCTGGTTGTAGCTGCCGCCCCCTTCCATGGTGGCGATCGCTTCGTCGTACAGGCTGTTCGGGCTGCTGCGGCCTTCGACCAGCAGGTTCCCCTTGTACATGCCGAGGCGGACTTCCCCGTTGACCGGCTTTTGGGCTTCGCGGATGAACGCGAGCAGGGCGTCCATCTTCGCGCAGTACCAGAAGCCGTAGTAGACCATCTCGGCGATTTCGGGAGCCATCCGGTCACGCAGGTGCACCAGGTCGCGGTCGAGCGTCAGCTGCTCGATCACGCGGTGGGCGAAGTAGAGAGTGGTCATGCCGGGGGCTTCATAAACCCCCCGGCTCTTCATTCCGACGAAGCGGTTTTCGATCATGTCGATCTGGCCGATCCCGTTCCGCCCGGCGATGGCGTTCAGCTCGGTGACCATCTGCAGGGGGGTGCGTTTCTGGCCGTTGAGGCTGACCGGCAGTCCCGCCTCGAAGCCGATGGCGACCCGCTCGACCGCGTCGGGGGCCTGCTGGGGACGGACGGTCATGCCGAACTCGACGGTGTCGACCCCGTGGACCTGGGGATCTTCGAGCTTGCCGGCCTCGTAGCTGATGTGCAGGACGTTTTCGTCGGAGCTGTACGGCTTGCTGACCGAGGCCTTGACGGGGATTTTCCGCTGATCGCAGTAGGCGATCATCTCGGTGCGGCCGGGGAAGAGCTTGCGGAACCGTTCCATCCGCCAGGGGGCGAGCAGGCGGATCGACGGGTCGAGCGCCTCGGCGGCGAGCTGAAACCGGCACTGGTCATTCCCCTTGCCGGTCGCGCCGTGGGCGTAGACGGTGGCCCCGACCTGGCGGGCGACCTGCAGGCAGATTTTTGAGATCAATGGGCGGGCAATCGAGGTGCCCAGCAGGTACGAACCCTCGTACTTCGCCTGCCACTGCAGCACGGGGAAGGCGATTTCGCGGCAGAGTTCCTCGCGGGCGTCGATGATCTGGCAGGTCTTGGCGCCAATCTGCTGGCCCTTGTCGAGGATGGCCTGCCGGTCTTCGCACGGCTGCCCGAGGTCGACGTAAACGGCATGAACGTCGTAGCCCTCTTCGATAAGCCACCCGAGGATGACCGAGGTATCGAGTCCCCCACTGTAAGCCAGCACCACTTGTTCGCGCGCCACGATCCACCGTTCCTTGTGCACATTTCTGACGACCGTTGGATCTTCGGAATGATCCAATCCGCGGTCTTTGGCGTTGAAGTGGGGGAGTCTAACCTGCCCGGGTCGCCCAATGCCAGTTTGTTCGAAGTGCTCCTGCCAGATGCGGCTGCCTGCCGCGGAACATTTGGGCCAGGGTCCGCGCGACCTTGGCCCGGGGCCGCTGCGTGGCAGTTTCGCCCCACAGCCAGACTGTGCAAAATGGCGATTGCGGCGAAATCGCCGACTGGCGGGAAATCGCCGACTGCTGGGCAATCGCTGGCTGGGGGGAAATCGCTGCGGGCAGGGCCGACTTCCGTTAGAATCTGACGAGCCCAGCGTGAGGCGGGCGTTCTGCACCTCGAGCACGGGGTAAGGGGAGCACGGGGTGAGGGGGAGCACGGGGTGAGGGGGAGCACGGGGTGAGGGGCTGGGATGGTGCTCGACATCTGCCAAGGTGGTCTGCGTACGGGGGTTGCCGCCGGTGGTTGAAAATGGACGCCCGCACAGGTTGTTCGCAATTTTTGGAAAGAGCGTTCAAGATTTTGCCGTGGCCAGCGAATTGGGGGAGGTTGAGGTCGATTCTCTCCCGACGGCTGCGGTGGCGGAACGAGTGACCGCCGTCCCTGGCAGTCACCCGGCACAGACCTCTCAGTGGTCCTTTCGACGGGACTTCGCTTCATGAAATTCACCTTTGCCCCCGACACCTCGCCCCTTCCGGGATTTCGAATTCAGCGGGCCATCGACCGCGGTGGCTTCGGAGAGGTGTATTACGGACTGACCGACGCCGGGAAAGAGGTCGCGCTCAAGCTGCTGCAGCGGAACGCCGAGGTGGAACTGCGGGGGGTTCGGCAATGCCTGAACCTGAAGCACCCCAACCTGCTTTCGATCTTTGATCTGCGGACCGACGCCGAGGGAAATCACTGGGTGGTGATGGAGTACATCACCGGCCCCAGCCTGTCGCGGGAACTGGAGCAGCATCCGCGGGGACTCCCCCCGGCGGTCGTGGCGGACTGGCTCGACGGCATGGCGGCGGGGGTGGGGTACCTGCACGAGCAGGGGTTGGTGCATCGCGACCTGAAGCCGGCGAACGTCTTCCGCGAGGGGGGCGTGGTCAAGATTGGCGACGTGGGCTTAAGCAAGGCGATCACGCCCAGCCAGCGGAGTCAGCAGACGCAGAGCGTGGGGACAGTGCATTACATGGCCCCCGAGGTTTCGCAGGGGCGGTATGGGCGCGAACTCGACATCTACAGCCTGGGGGTGATGGCGTACGAGATGCTGACGGGCGAAGTGCCGTTCCGGGGCGAGAGCGTGGGCGAGATCCTGATGAAGCACCTGACCTCGCAGCCCGATCTCAGCCGGCTACCTGCGGCATCCCGCCGCGTGGTGGGGCGGGCACTCGAGAAAGACCCGCTGCGACGGACCGCCAGTGCCCAGGAGCTGGCGCAGGCTTTTCGCCAGGCATTGACAGGGGCGACGCCTGCGGTCGTGGGCCAGGCAACACTGGGGGCGACCCGCATTCCCGACAGCCATTTTCTGGAAGAGCCCGAGGTGGGGCGGCGCGGGCCAGTCCCGGCGGGGCGGCGGGAGCCCGGGAACGCCACGCCTGCGGAGACGTGGATTTCGCCGAACCCCGCCCAACCGGCGGGGCGGAAGGCTGAAGACGCGGGGGCCCGCGCCACAGTGGGTGTCCCCACTGCGGAGACACGACTCCAGCAGTTCTGGGCCGAGATGGGGCGGAATCCCCTGTTTGCGATCGCGGTCGTGGTCACCGCGCTGACCCTGCTGCCGTTCGTCCCGCGAGTTCTCTTGGGGATGGGTGGCGTGCTGGAACTGATGGTGTGGGGCTCCTTGGGCTACGTGGCGTATTGGCTGCTGAGGAAACAGCGAACGGTCGCGCCCCCCGGGCCGACGCGTCGTCGGTCCCCGGGCGAGCCGGCCGACTGGCGCGAGCCCGAGGAAGTGGTCGCGGCGCGCGAGCGGCCGGTGGGGGCTCCCGCCCGCAAGGCTGCCCCGGTGGTTCGCCCCGTGCTCTACACTCCCGAGACGCCCCGGCAGTTGTCGCTGACCGACCGTGGGCTCGACCTCTGCTGGAGCCTGGCACTCGCCCCCCTCTGGGCTGCCCCCTGGGGGGCGCTGATGGGCTGGGAGGGTCGGTCTGGGTTCTCGACCGCGACGCGTGGCGCCGAGATTTGGTCGTCGCCCGGGGGCTGGCAGTCGCACTTGGGGTTCGGAGGGTGGGGGGCCCAGTTCAGCTGGATCTCCGCCGGCTTCTTCTGGCTGCTCACCACGCTCGCCGCCTGGGTGCTGCTGGTCTTCCTCAAGGCGTGGGAAGGACGTTCCGTGTCGTCGTGGGGACGCCGGTTGACCCTGGCGTGTGCCGGGGTGATGGTTGGGGGCGTCGCGTGGATCCTGCACGACTGGCTGCAGCTGGGCCCGCTGCCCGCTGCCCGCGACTGGGTGGGCTCGCTCCGTGGCGTTGAGACCCCGCACCCCGAGCGGTTTGTGTGGGCGGCCCAGTTCGCCCTGCTGTTTGGCGGCGTTCGCTGGTGGCTCCAGGCCGACGCGTTTCGCGCCCGGCGGTTTCGGTTCTTCCCCCTGTTGACGACCGGCCTGGTCGGCGCGGCGGCAGGCTTGCTGCTGGTGGACTCTGCCCCGGTCGGGGCCGCGGGAGAAGTGGGGGTCTGGCCGGGGGCGCTTGGGGCGGTACTGGGACCAGTGCTGGCCACCACCGTGCAGTGTTCGGCGATCTTTGTCCCCAAGACTGAGCGGGCAGCGTACCTGGCCACCCGGCGGCCCGCCGCGCCCCTCCCGCGTCCGCTGGCTGAGGGGGTTGCCTGAATGTCCCCGCTGCACTTCCTGGCCCTCGACGACTCCGGTTGGCTCCCCGCCCGGGTGGCCCCCACCGGCTTCGGACCACTCATGACCTCCGAACAGTTGCCCGTGTTTGGAGTGCTGTTTCTGCTGGCCGGACTGGTGTTGCTGTTGACCGCCGTCGGGTCGGTGGTCTGGAACCGGCGCCGCGTGATCGCGGGGGCTCAATCGGTCGTGGGCCTGCTGTATTGGGTGGGTCTCGCCTGGGGGTTCTACCAGTTCACCCTGGCGTTGCCCGGTCGCTCGGGAACCTTCGCTTCCCCGGGGGCACAATCTGCGGTCGAGGTCCGGCCAGAGACGCCAGAGATTGAGGCCATGTTGCGGCGAGCGGGGGCCACCGCTGTGAAAGTTGGAAAACCCGTGGGTCCCTCGCCCGCGCAGGCCGGGAGTGAAGCGACTGCCAGCCAGGCACGCCCTGCCGGGACGCCAGAGATTCCCCGCCCCGAGGCGACTCTCTCGGCCGAGCGGGAGGAGGTTGGGGACAGTCAGTCCCCAGCGGGAACGGCACCGCACACCCCGGCGAACGCACAGGCGGCGACGACCCAGCGGAGCGGCAGCGAGCGACCTGCGTCATCGCCGCCCCAGTCTTCGAGGGCCGAGTCGGAAACCCCCCTGAAGGTCGAGAAGGTGGTGAGT
>CAIUHT010001118.1 GCA_903898975.1 uncultured Planctomycetaceae bacterium | reverse complement strand
GTTCAGACAAACCCTTACGATCCTATTCACAACTCGCCCGTACAGTTCCGGTTGCCTTGTGTCACACAGCCAATTCCCGGGCGGTGACTTTTTGTTCCGAGGCTTTCGGGAAGTTACCCGGTAGTTGTTGACCGTCGGGTCGCCCCGGTGGTGTTCCTCCGGTGTCGGTTGCCTGCGGACAACGTTCCGGTGACGAAGCCGCGGTGGCGAGTCTGTCGGTGGCCACTCTTTCGGGGGCCACTCTGTCGGTGGCGATTCTCTCAGCAGCGATTTACAAGGACGCGCGCATGCCCGAACTCAACATTCCGGTCTTTGACTGCCCCGGTCGTGGGATCATCTCCAGTGATCTGCCGGTGGCTGAGCCCGAGGTGCACAACTTCCCGATGCTCCCGCTCGAGATGATCCGGGACATCTCGGTCTGCCCCCGCCGGGCGTATCTCGCCCGCGTGACCGGCCTGTGGGGCGAAGATCGCGAGCGGTTCGCGTGGTCGGTCGGGAACCGCCCGAGTCACGCGGAACTCACTCCTCCCACCCGGCAAGGCTTTGTCTCGGGGACCAGTCCCTTCCGGCGCAGCAGTCATTGGCGCAACGTCTTTCCCCTCCGCCGAACCCGCCGCCCCAAGCTCTCGGAACTCTTCCCCCCCAACCAGGCCACCACTCAGGCCACTCCCGAGGCCTCTCCCCAGGCTACTCCCGACGCCTCTCCTCAGGCCCCTCACACTCTCCATACCCGCGACCTGAATCTTCGCTGGGATGCGATCCGGCTGTTTGCCAAGGTGCAGATTGTCGAACCCGATGGAGACCACGCCACCCCCGTGCTCTACCTCCCGGGTTTCGCACCCCCGAAGCCGAAGGCCTGGCACCTCAGCCCCGATGCCGTCCATCTCTGCGGCCAGGCTCTCTTCCTGAGGCAGGTCGGGTTCACCTGCAACTCGGGCATCCTGTGCTACCGTGGCGACCAGCAGGAGGTCAAAATCGTCTTCAGCCAGCCACTGCTCGACCACACCAACCGCCTGCTGCAGCGGGTCCACCTGCTGGGCTACGACGGTGGCATTCCCGAGCCGCTCGACGATCGCAGCGATTGCCCAAGCTGCCCCCTGCTGGCCCGCTGCCTCCCCGAGGAAACCGCCGCCCTTCGGCTCTGGGCCACTCACGACGAGACCGATCCGGTGGATCCCCGGTTTGGCGCCTGTGGAATCACCCGCATCCCCCCCCGGCTGTCTGTCAGCCTGCCTCTCGATCGGGAACTGTGGTCGCTCCGGCTCGATCACGAACCCGACCCCGACCTCCCGGCGCGGACCGCCCAACTGGCGGCGACTCTCGACCAGAGCACCTCGCTGCACTTCTACTGGAATCAATACCCAGCGTTCGAAGTGGGACCGCTGATGCGGGGGGAACGGACGGAGGTGACCCTGGGAGCGTTCCGCCTGCTCGAACCGTACGACGACGATTTCCGCCGGCGGAATCCCGACATCAGTTGGGAAGCCCACCAGCTGCTGACGATTGGCTTGCCGATTGTCCGTGAGAACTTTGGCGGCTTCGTCATGCAGGCGCGGATGTGGCTGGACCGGGCGCACTTTCCCGTCCGTGCCAAGCAACTGGCGGCGGTTCACAACGTCCCGTTCCGCTTCCAGCTGGCCCAGGCCTTGCTCATCGGCAAGCTGAAGAACCGCCAGGCGCTGCTCAGGCGGCACCTGCCGGAGCAAGCGGCGGCCAGCGAGCCGAGCTGGGCCAGCTGGCGGGCGCGGGCGGAGGGAGCGCGCTCGGTCGACAGCCTGCTGGAGGTCGACGACGAGGCGACACGGGAGTACTTCCGCCAGTATTGCGGCTTGCTGCCGGGCCAGCCGCGATCTGACGGAGCAGGCCTGCGGCATCGCCCCGCGGGGGACCGGGTGACAGCGGCGCTGGGGTTTGTGTACGGACTGGTGACACTGGAGCTGGCGGCGGCGCTGGCCCAGTTGGGGCTGGATCCGCAACTGGGCTTCTGGCACACCCCCCGGCACCGGCGCCCCTCGCTGGCTCTCGACTTACTGGAAGAGTTCCAGCCAGCCCTGGGCGAAGAGCCGGTGCTGGCAGCATTCCAGCAGGGGCAACTGACCGACGCCGCCTTCACCGCCTGCGAGACAGGGATCACGCTGACAAAAGCCGGCTGCCGAATCCTCTCGAGCCACCTCTACAACCGCCTGCGGCAACCAGCCCCCTCCAACACCGGCGGAAGCCAACGCCAATACAAACAACTCCTCCACAGGCAAGCCGAAGTCCTCGCGAGCCACCTGCTGGAAGACTCAACTACCTACCAATGCCACGAGGACGAATGAGCCCGGGGGAAACAAAACTCGCAGAGCACCACACCAACAGGCACAGCCCAATGCCGATGCACAACGCGACGGTAGGGTGGCTTTTAAGCCGCCCGTCGCAATGTGGGCCCAAGTTCAACAAAGGAAACCCAGCACCGAAACAACCAGCAGAACCAAGTTCGAACCGGCCCTGAAACCCCAACGCG
>CAIUHT010001117.1 GCA_903898975.1 uncultured Planctomycetaceae bacterium | reverse complement strand
AAGCCGGCGTGAAAATCGTGCAAATCAGTTGCGCGAGATCGTCCTGCCACTCCTGTTCAACGGTGAGCCTGCCGACCCCGTCAGCAATTCCTGTAGACAAAGCCACCGGGCATCGGAAGAATAGGGAGAGGGATGTGTTGGAGACCAAGCAGGAGAGCTGGTGCATGGCAACGACTTCGCTCCGCCCGGGCGACTGGATCATTTACTGCAAAACGAAGTTCAGCCCCCACCCCGGGGCGAGGGCGCGGAACGTCAAGCCGACGGAGCACGGCGACGAGTATTGCTACACCGTCGACAAGTTCTGGGTCGTCGCGGGAGTTGAACCCGACGGGATGGTGCTGCTGAAGACCCGTCGTGGCAACACGCATCGGGTGACTGGCGACGATCCGCACCTGCGTAAGCCGGCCCTTTGGGAGCGGCTGTTGTATCGGGGAAAGTTCCTGGCGGCCGAGGCGACCTGGAAGAACGCTCCCGCCACCACCGTTTCCACCCCCTGAGCTCCAAGCCGCGACGTGTGTCTGCTCCGTGCGACTTGACCGGTGCGCCCGTCTGCCTGGAAGCCCAAGGTGAGCTGCCGCAGTCGTCGCCTGCCTGGCGATCGTGCGGAGTTGGCGCCGGCCCCTGCCGCGCACCAACGCCTGCCCTGCTCCACCGACGGACCCTCCCAAAACGACAGCAGCCCCATCCCGCGATGAGAGCGGAATGGGGCTGCGAATCATGGTGATCCCACTGTGCGTCCCGCACAGTGCCCGCTCCAGTTGCTTACAGCTGGGGCTTCAGTTCCCCCTGGGGCTCGGCCTCGGGAGTCGTCGGGCGAGTGGTCGCCCGAGATTCCATTTGCGGCTCGGGGCGGAGTTGAACTCCACCGGCCGAGGTGACAGCCCCGGTCGAGCAGTTGCCATTGGGGCAGTTCCCAGTCTCGCAGCCCCCCTCGCAGACCGTTTCGGGAACCAGGTAGCAGGTCTCGTAGGGGACCTGTTTCTGCACCACTCGCGGCACCATCCGGCAGACCGTGTAGGGCACCTTGCGGGCCACCCGCCGGGAGACCCGCCGAGTCACCGTATAGGCCTCCTGCCGGGTCTCGTAGTAGGGAACCCGTCGGGTGACGGTTTCGCAGACCATCCGGCAGGTCCGGACAGGAACCTTGCGGACGCATTCTTCCTGCACCCACCGGCAGGTCTTGACCGGAACCTGGCGCGGGACGACTTCATCGACCCACCGACAGGTGCGAACGGGAACCGTTTCGATCCGCTCTTCCTGGACCATCCGGCAAGTGCGGACCGGGACGCGGGTGACCTGTTCTTCAGTGACCATCCGGCAGACCTGTACCGGGCAGCTCTGGCGAACGACTTCGGCCTGCCACGTGGTGCTGGAAACCTGCTTCTCGACCACGTTCGGGCAGTAGACCGGACGATAGGTCGTGATGGGAGGACCAGGGACCATGCAGAGCTTGTAGCCTCCGCAGGGGTCGCAGACCATCCGGGGGAGCGAGAGGCCGGGCTTGCAGACGCGCTGCATCGTCCAGCGGCCGCAGTCCACCTGCACGGTGCGGCAGGTGGTGACGGGCCGCATCACGGTGTAGCAGCGCTCCTGCTGAATGGTTTCCATGACAGGCCGCTGCACCAGCCGCCGGACTTCGCGTT
>CAIUHT010001116.1 GCA_903898975.1 uncultured Planctomycetaceae bacterium | reverse complement strand
GTTGTTCTATCGACAGGGGCAACGACGTTTTGAAGATTCCGAACTCCCCTAGTCGAAAACCCAGGTTGGACGTTGCGTCAACCTGGAGGACCACACGGGAAAATTGAGACACAACAACGTCTCATTCTTCGATTGCAGTCTCAAGAATGACTGGGACCAACTGACTTGACCTCAGATCAGTCACGCCAATCGCTCTGAAATCCCCCGGGTTGACTGAAACCTACCCCGATCGCGTGTGTCCTCCATCGGCCCGTGAGAGGAGCGGGCCATGGTCGTGAGATTCACGTTTGTGACCATGCAGACTCGGTCAACCGGCCGGCCTTGACAATTCCGCCCTGCATCACGGCGATGAATTTTTTTCGATCTTCTAAGATCGTGATATTCCGCAGTGGATCACCGTCCACGACCAGCACATCGGCTAGTTTTCCAGCCTCCAGCGTGCCCAATTCATGGGCACGCCCAAGGATTTCGGCACCAGTGCGTGTCGCACACTTGAGAACGACATGGGGATCGATTCCCACATAATTGACGAAGAAGCTCAATTCGCGGGCGTAATCACCGTGTGGGTTCCAGGCGAATCCATAGTCACCCCCCATCCCCAACCGACCTCCCGCTGCCAGAATCCTGCGACAGCTTTCTGCCCCCCCTTCAAGAGTCTCTTTATGACCATCGATTACTCTTTGGCTCATCCCGATAGCGGCTCCATGCTGAACGCTTGCAAGTTCGAAAAACAGACCGGGCACTACCGGGACGTCGCGAGAGAGCAGGAGGTCGAGCGCCTCAGCATCCATGAATGTCCCATGTTCGAGTGAGTCATAGCCAGCCCGCAGCGCATTCTTGATTCCCTCCGTGGCGCGACAATGGCCAGTGACCTTCAATCCATGGTTGTGCGCGGTCGCGACGACAGCGGCCATCTCATCGAATGTCATGCAGAGGGTGTGATGGTCGTTTACATCCGGAGCCGCCGCATCTCCTGTCGGGTACGTCTTGACCCATTCGACTCCATCCTTCACTAGTTTCCGGACGGCGGCTCGCGCCTCATCCGGGCCGTTCACTAGCAGCACAAGTCCTTCCATCCCGATCTTGCGAAAGTCGGGATTCCAATCCATCAATCCACCCACACCGCAGATTTCCCTTCCACTGGCCGCCAGGCGTGGACCGGGCAGGACGCCGCGTTCGATTCCCTTCTTCATCCAAACATCAATATTAAACAGGCTGCCGCCACTGCGTGCCGAGGTATACCCACACTCCAGCGCGAGCCGGGCATTCGCCGCGGCTAGGAGTGTCACGTATTCGACTGGATACTTAATGTCGAGGTCTTCCAGCGCAGCGACGTTGAAATATGTCGGATGAAAGTGACTTTCGATCAACCCGGGCATGATTGTCCCCCCCTCGGCGTCGATCCGCGCACAACTGATGGGTGCGTCGGGCGCCACTCGTGCAGGTCCAGCGTAACGAATGACGCCATCTTGAATGGTCACTTGGCCATCCGGGATCGAGGGAGTCCCATTCCCATCGAACAGTCTTCCATTGTGAATCACGCAGCAGCCTTTGGCTAAATCCATCGCAATCTCTCTCATCGAAGATGCGTCCCAGCAGTCGCCGCTCGGACGCGAGTGCATGCAAAATTTCGAAGGGTGCTAGATCTTTCCAGGGAATGTTCAATCGCTTTGTTACGCAAGACTCTCCACAAACCCCAACACCTGCGTCGCCACTTCAGCAGGGCGGGCGATGTGGATCAGGTGCGGAGTCTTGGGAAATTCAAGACAGGCCACCTGTGATAACTCACGCCGACACCATCTTACGTCCTCTGCCGAGAGCATCCCGCCAACGCTAGGATCAGCCCGCATCATCAGGACTGGGCTACGAATGTTGGCAAGTACCCCCCGATAGTCAAATCCATCGAGCCAGGTCCCGGCAACAATGGGGTCGAGGACCAGGGGATCGAGTCTCATCAATGACCGCGCAGTCAATCGAAAAAACACCTCGTCACGGACGTCACCAACTCGCTGAACGCGACCTGATGCTGGGTCAACCAGTCGAATCGCGGGCAGGCGCGCGAGGTGACTCTCAAATGTCGCCCGGCTCCCGACCAATTCGGCGATACCCTGAAAATAGCTGAGCAATCGGGATTGTCCGATCCTCGCCCCCATTGTTTCGAAGGGAGGATCTTCCAGCACCACGCCACGAATCCGCCCGGGACATTGGGCGGCTGCTGCCGCTGCAACCATGGCCCCGAGCGAATGGCCGTACAAAACGACAGAATTTGTTAACTGCCCCAGTCGCTCAACCACGTCCCCGACGTAATCGCTCACCCGGTAACTTGATACGCGACTGGAATCGCCGTGCCCTCGAAGGTCAATCAGCTCCAGTGAATGACGCACCGCGAGCCAGGAAACAATGGGCAGAAAAGACTGCCAGCGTCGCGTCACTCCGTGCAGAAAGATCACATCTGGCGAGGTGGGCCCGGTGCGAGCGACATTCAGAATCACGGACCCAGCTGGCTGCCGGTGTTCCCTCAGAAAATGAGTTGTGTCTTGTAGCATCGTTGATTGCCTAAGTCGCTGCGATTTGTCGGCCGGGCAAGTCTTGCTCCTGTGGGAACAAGCCCAAGCAGGAATACCACCGCGACATCATCCCGCGGCACGCCTCGCGGTTTTCGGGAAGTCTGATCGGTCGGCCGCGGGCGTCTAGAATCAAGCCCACACTCCCGCCGGACACCTCCTTACGAATAGTCTTACCCGGGCCGTTCCCAAGATCAAAGGGGGCTCGGGGACGCACCACAAGCCAGCCCGAGGTCACTTGGTCTAGCTCTAGCCGCTGCAATTCACCAACACGGACCTCCCCCTGCACATGCCCCCCTGCATGCGTCAGTTCATAATCAAAACAGGGATCGCCGATCCGCCCCGCCCCCGCAGCCGCGACGCAGTATCCAAGAGTGATCAAGCAATCCCTTTCGAACACATCGAGAGCGGCCCGAGGGTGCACCTCACTGAGAACCCCCAGGTGAGGCATCATAAAAATGCTGTCCTTGGCCAGTCGTGTAAAACCAGCTGGCTCAAATGAATCAATCAGCATGGCGGCGGTCTGCGCCAACCGAGGAGCATGAGAAAGCACACCTCCGGACGCCACTAACAGGTCCATACGGAGCGGATCGACCAGTGATCGCGGTCCGCTGCGCTGGCGAAACATGTCCCCGATCCCCCTTGGCCGCAATCCACCTCGGGGGGCGACCGCAAACTCGCAGTGCTGGGCGAAAGCAAGCCGCAACGCCTCACGTGCCACAGCCTGCTCAAAGACGAGAGCCTCGAGGGTTTGTGGAATCGTTGTCGGACGAATCATCTTGTTCTTGATTCTATTCCGCAGCTCGCGCTCATCCATTTCTACATGGACCCACCTCATGATCTTGGGCAGCGTGGCCGACGCACAAACATTGGAGATGGAGTAACTCATGCCCAGATTTGCACTGACAGTACGATTGAATTCTCCGCAAAACACACTAAAAATATCGGTTGTCGCTCCCCCAATGTCCACACCGAGTACATTGATCGACTCGCGTTCCGCGATCGATTGGAGAATCTTTCCCACGGCGCCGGGCGTGGGCATAACAGGAGCGTCCGTCCATTCAATGAGTTTCCGGTATCCCGGAGCGTGTGCCATGACGTGCTCGAGAAAGAGCTCGTGGATCGCATCACGTGCCGGGGCAAGTTGCTCACTTTCCAGATCCGGCCGCAAGTTATCGACGATCTTCAGGCTGACCGTATCGCCAAAGGCCTCTGCGACACCGGCTGCAGCCTCTCCGTTGCCCGAAAAAACCACCGGTAGGCGGAAATCTCCTCCGAATCGCGGGAGGGGTTTGGCAGGGGCGATTCGTTCAGCAATTTCAACCACATGCCGGATGTTGCCTCCATCGGTCCCCCCCGCCAGCAGAAGCATGTCGGGTCTCAAATTGCGAATTCGTCGGATTTGCTCATGTACCGGCCGTCGATCATTGCCGGCCAAGGTTTCGAGCACGATCGCCCCAGCGCTGAGAGCGGCCCTCTCAGCGCTAGCAGCAGTCATCTCCCGGACCAATCCGGCGACGACCATCTGCAGGCCGCCTCCGGCACTCGAGGTCGAGATGTAGAGGTCGCACCCGATTTCACGCTCCGCAGGCCGAATGATTCGTCCCGAGTCATCCAGCAATTTTCTACCCGCGAGTTCCTGAAGTTCGGAGATCGCATTTATAACGCCCACCGTGACATCGGCGAGCGGTTCCTCCACCGTCGTGGGAGACTCTCCCCGGAAAGTTTGCCGGTATTCGCCCTCAATCAATTGGATCAGGATCGCCTTGGTCGTGGTGCTGCCGCAGTCCGTAGCAACAATAATCCTGATGTCTTCTGGTCGCGGCACTCGGAACTCGCTCAGTTGTGGTTAATCCGCAGCCAAGCGGCCTGAAGGTACTCAGTTTCAGGCACATCCAGATGCACAGGATGGTCGCCTGCAGCTCCAGTCCGATCCAGCACCTGCACGCTCCGATCGGCCTGATGGGAGGCAGTTCTCAGCATCCTCATGAACTCCGTTGCCGTAAGCAGCCCGGAACAGCTGCATGTAACCAAGATTCCTCCATCCTCCACAACTTGCATCGCAAGGCGGTTGAGGTCGAGATGTTTTCGAGTGCCAGAATCTATCTCGGAACGGTTCCGAATAAGCTTGGGGGGATCCAGAACCACCACAGCAAATCGTCGGCCCGAAGCAATCAGGTCTCGTAAATACTGGAAGACATCCACATGCACGAATCGAACTGATACACCATTCAACCGAGCGTTCGTACGTGCGACTTCAATCGCCGCCTCGTCCAGATCAACTGCAGTCACACTCGCAGCATGCCCCAAGCGGGCAGCCTGAACAGCAAAACCGCCAGTATAGCAGCAAAGATCAAGAACCGTCTTCCCAGTAGACAGACTGGCCAATCGCTGTCGATTCTCTCGCTGATCACAAAAAAAACCAGTCTTATGGCTTACTCCGAAATCGATTTGGAAACGTGTTCCAAACTCCTCGATTATCGTCCGCTGCGGCAAATCTGCCGATTGCAGCTGCGGTCCCCGAAACCCTTCCTGACCATGGGTCTTGTCAGGGGCCCGAAGCAGCCAATGAGTCGTCCCCAGTATAGTGGCAAGCCTCCGAAGGACATCCGCACCGCGTTGATACATCGCCAGACTGAAGACCTCAGCCGACAGCACTTCGCCATAGCGGTCAATCATCAGACCCGGCCAACCATCTGCTTCTGCGTGAATGACGCGATACGCCGACGTGAACGATGGAAGGCTCAGCTTTCTAAGCCGAAGATCGACGGCTCGCCCAAGCAATCCCTCTAGATATCCCTCATTTCGGCCCAGTTCTCCCCCGCCCAGTAATCGGACTGCGATCTCAGCAAGCGGGTTGTAGAAACCATATCCCAGCAGCTCGTTCGCAGGCCCTACGACCTCCACGAAATCGCCCGGGCCGAGCCCGGAGGTTACGTTCTGCACCATCTTACGAAAGACGCTTGGATGTTGCCGGGAATTTCGCAACCAGACTCTCCCGATATCCTCGTCTTCAGCTGGCAGCAACGGCCTCTGCTGAAGCAAGTCACGTGCTGAGGCAACTTTTCTTCGGGATGGGGATTCTGATTCACCCCGGGGGCATGGACGGCTCATACTGCAGATCGTATTCGGGGGAGCACCGGAATGCAAATTCGCTCGGCAATCCCTACAATCACGGTCAAGTCGATGGGTCCGCCTACCTGTTGGCCGTTGAGTCCAGCTCTGCTACGCCCCCCCCAACGTCTGTTCCAAAGACGGGGATTTCAAGACAACTTGACAAAACAGTGGTTCCGCAGATCCCTCATGGTTTCGCCCGCCGGATTCATCTTTGCGACTTGCCAGCAGGGTGCTGAAACTGCCCTCAAATTCGAGATTCTTCGAGAGTCTCCAAATCTTCGATTTGCTTACTCACGTCCTGGTTTCGTCACTTTCAAACACGCGGACGACAGCCCATTCCCTGACGATTTTCAGATACGAAGTGTTTTTGCCCGCGTCCTAGGGGTATCACTTGGCAAGAGCCTCTCGGCGAACATGACGGAGCGGGCTGCCGGTTTCTGGAGGCATCTTGAGGGGAGGACCGTTGAGGGCCTGCATGTCTTTCCACGTGACCGATCCGAACCAGGCCACAGGGGATATGAGCCCGGACTAACACACGAATCAATGGCCTCGGAAACAATTCTACGTTCGGCCGAGAATTGTCCTTTGAGCCTCCGGCTCGATCAATCTCAGCAATCAGTTAGTTCACTCCGACCACCGGATCCGGTGAATGGTCCACTGATTGCTGACGCCATCATAGTTGATAGTCAGGAATGGTGGATCGGCCTCCATCGTGCCCGTCGACCGATTTCAAGTTGGCCAGGTGGTTTTTTCCCAAAAATTAATCTTCCTGACCGAATTGTTTCGAGAGTCTTTTTCAAAATGCATGAATCGCTTGTGTGGGCCGGTTTCCCGCTCGAGCCCGGCCAGACTGTCGCAGAAATCGGCTGCTCGCCGGGGGGAGCGTCGCAGGCATTACTGGCCGCTGGCCTCAAGGTGGTGGGAATTGATCCGGCGGAAGTTGATCCCTTGATCTCCGAGAACCCCAATTTCCGACACATTCGCAAACGCTCGAAGGATGTATCTAGACGGGAATTCAATGGCGTTGATTGGTTAACCTGCGACATCAACCTGCCTCCAAGCTACACGCTCGATACCGTTGAGTCAGTGGTCATGCACTCGAAAGTCCGTATCCGCGGGCTGATTCTGACGTTAAAACTCATTGATTGGTCACTTGCAGCGGAAATCCCCGCGTTTGTTGAACGCGTTCGCCGGTGGGGGTATTCGCGGATACGAGTTCGCCAATTGCACCACAACCGCCAGGAAGTTTGCCTGGTAGCGCGGTGAGCAACTCTCCCAAAATCGCCCCTCTCGAGCCTTAATCATACGGGGCACCAAGCCAACCCTAGTGCCCCGTATTGCCCATGAACTGAGGAATGCCATGTCTCAACTTTCAGATCAAGACTTAGTGGCGTTTATGCATGAAGCCTTACCGGCTCATAGGATGACACTCGTAGAAAGTTTGATGAAAGGCTCAGAGCTG
>CAIUHT010001115.1 GCA_903898975.1 uncultured Planctomycetaceae bacterium | reverse complement strand
TCCCCGCGCCCCCCCCTCCCGCCCGCCCCGCGCGGCCTGCGGTCCCCGCGCGCTCCGCTAAGACCCCGTCGTGGTTCCGGGGGTTTCTTGCGTCCGCTGGTGTGCTGGTCGTCGCCGTCACCCTCACCGCGCTGTTCTGGCCCACGCTCTGGACCGGGGGCGGACTGGTGGGGGGCGATGTCTACTACTACTTCCTCCCCCAAAAGGCCTTCTTCGCCGAGCGACTTCAGGCCGGGGCACTTCCCCTCTGGAATCCCCTGGTGGGCAATGGGTATCCCCAACTGGCCGAGAGTCAGACCGGGGCCCTCTATCCTCCCTATTGGCCGCTGTATCGCTGGCTGTCGCTCAATTCGGCGTACAACGCCACCATCCTGGGGCACTACACCTGGGCCTTCCTGGGCTGCTTCTGGCTGGCACGACGGTTTCGTCTCAGTCTCTCCGCCGCCCTCTTCGCCGCCCTCGTCTACACCTACAGCTGGTTCCCCCCCAGGGTCTCCCTCGAATGGGCCATCGTTGGCGGGGCGTGGCTCCCCTGGGCGGTCGGGTGTGCCGAAAACTGGCTGCAATCCGCCCGCGGACGCTGGCTCGCCACGCTCGCCGTGGTGCTGGCCTTGCAACTGCTCGCCGGTCACTTTCTGCTGGCCTTCCTCACGCAGCTGACACTGCTCGTGTTTGTGCCTGCCCGCCTCCTCTGGCCCGCCACCGGGCCCCTCGCCGCTGGCAGGGTCGCGAATGGAGCAATCTCGGCTGGCGCGCTCACGGCTGCCCCAGTCACAGCTGCCCGAGTCACGGCTGCCCCAGTCTCGGCTGCTTCGGGCTCGACCAACTCAAGCTCCGCGAGTTCTCCTTCCGCCAGTTCGACCTCCAGCGACGCCAGCCCTGCTCACGCGCCGCCTCGCATCCGTCTGCTCTGCGGGGTCGCGGTCGCCGGGTTCGTCGCCTACCTGCTGGCCGGCGCGCAACTCCTCCCCACCTGGGAACTCAAACGCCACAGTCAACGCGTGGGGGTCACTGAAGAACACAATCCCGACTATGGCTACATCCCGCTCCCCTACTATGCCCAGTTGATCGCCCCCTGGAAGTGGTACTCCTCCGAGCAGGAACTGCGTCAGGTCGCCGACCCCGCCCGCCCTCGGACCAACTGGGTCGAAGCCCATCTCTATTTCGGGTTGCTGCCCCTCGGCCTCGCCCTAGTGGGGCTCCGTTCGGCCCCGCGACTGGGCCCCGACGGACTCCGCTGGGTGTGGCTGCTCGGGACGCTGCTCGCCCTGGCCTACACCACCGGCTGGCTGGTTCCGCTCACCAATCATCTCCCTGGCTTCAGCTTCTTCGAGGGCCCCGGACGCTACGGGGTGCTGTGCACGCTGGGGGTTGCCCTGCTGGCAGGGCGCGGCCTCGCCCTCTGCGAGACCCCGCTCTGGGGGCTTGGTCGGCTGCTCTGCTGGGTCCTTGTCTTTGGGGCGACCGGAACCGACCTCTGGCTCGTCAGCCGCATGGTCGGGCACGCCCTGCCGGTCGAAGTCGCCCCCGTCTCGCGGCGGGAGGCCAGCCCGCTCTGGCAAATGCTCCGCACCAGCGCCCCCACCCGCATGCTGAATGAGGGAAAAAACCTTCCCTCACTGGTTGGGGCCGGGACCTATCCGGTGTATCTCGGGCTGGGCCCGGCCGCGTACTTCGATCCCGCCCTGGCATGCCCTCAACCGCTTCCCTTTCGCGAGACAGCCCCCACCCCCCAGCAGCTGGAGTGGCTCCAGCGGAACGGCATCACGCACATCCTCAGTCTCACCCCCATCGACCTCCAGCGTTGGCCCGCGCGACAAGTCTGGTTCGGCCCCGATCCCTGCCTCAATCTGCCCCTCGGCCGGCCCATCAACAGCGGGTTCTACCTCTATGAACTGAATGAGACCCGTGGTCGGGTCGCCTGGGTGGAACAACCCGCCCCCGGCACCATCACCCTTCGCACCTATGAACCCGAACGCGTCGTGGTCGAGACCGACTCTTTAAAGGAGGGGACCGTGCTGGTCACCGATCTCAACTACCCCGGCTGGCAGGTGGAGGTCGATGGTCGCGCGGCGACTCCGGTGGTCGTGGAAAACTGTTTTCGCGGCGTGCAGGTTCCCGCCGGACGCCATGCGGTGCAGTGGACTTATCGCCCCACCTCCTTATACTTGGGTCTTGGAATGACCGGGCTGGGGTTCCTGCTGGTGGGAGGGCTCTGGTTCGTGGGCGGAGGGGGAACCACTGCTGTCGTGGCGGCGTCCGCGTGACCGAAGAGAAATGGACTCCACCCCGACCTTCCCCTCCTGTGCCCCCTCAATAATTCTCAAGACTGACGGCGGTGGTTGATCCCCGATGAAAGCGGCATTTATCGAACAGACTGGCGACCCCGGGGTAATCGTCTACGGCGAAC
The DNA here is from genome assembly GCA_903898975.1 of uncultured Planctomycetaceae bacterium. Taxonomy (GTDB): domain Bacteria; phylum Planctomycetota; class Planctomycetia; order Planctomycetales; family Planctomycetaceae; genus UBA10511. Next base: position 641 of record CAIUHT010001115.1, on the reverse strand, counting down.
TCCCCCGCCCAGTCCCTCAGCCGGGTGAAGTGCTGGTCAAGGTGGGGGCCTCGGCGGTCAACCCGATCGACCTCTACATTCGCCAGGGGGCCGTCGCCATGCCGCTGCGGTTTCCCTTCGTCCCGGGCTGCGATCTGGCCGGAACCGTCGAGATGGTCGGGCGCGGCGTGCGACGATTCGCCGTGGGTGACCGCGTCTGGGGGAGCAACCAGGGGCTCTTCGGTCGCCAGGGGACCGCCTCCGAATACGTCTGCTGCGACGAAAAGTGGCTCTACCCCACCCCCGCCGCCGAGTCCGACGCCGAGGCCGCCGCCGGAGCGCTGGTCGGCATCACCGCCTATCTCGGTCTGTTCCGCTTCGCGCACCTCCAGCCGGGAGAAATCCTGCTGGTCAATGGCGGTGCGGGAGGCCTGGGTTCGGCGGTCGTCCAACTGGCCAAGGCGGCCGGAGCACACGTCATTACCACGGTGGGCAACCCCCAGAAGGCCGCCTACTGCCAGCAACTGGGGGCCGACCTGGTGCTCGACTACCGGTCGCCCGAACTCGATGCCCAGATCGCGGCGTTCACCGCCGGTCGCGGCGGCATCAACGTCTGGTTCGAAACGCAGCGGGAACCGACCCTCGACCGCACCATCGGCCTG
>CAIUHT010001114.1 GCA_903898975.1 uncultured Planctomycetaceae bacterium | reverse complement strand
TCCCTCCCCGGTCGGGCCCCCGGTCGGGCCCCCGGTCGGGCCCCCGGTCGGGATGGCCCTCCTGGCCTTCGACCGCCACGCCCCCCGGTCCGCGCTCGCCCAAAGTCCCCGGCTGGCCCCCCGCATCCGGCCTCCTGCCCTCCGCCGTCCCCCCGGCACCGGCTCCCACTACTCCGGCCGGCAAACTCCCGGCTCCCCCGTTCGACGCAGGCCCTGTTGGCTCGGGGGGCGTCTGGGGGGCATTGTCGGCGGTGGCGGGGCGTGCGGCCGGAGCTGCGGCCGCCCCGGTGGAAGTGGCTTCCTGCCCGGGCGCCTGGCCCACCCCCGTTCCCCTTCCATTTCCCGGGCTGGGGGCCGGGCCCCCGATCAGGGACCCGGCGGAGTCATTTTTTTTTTCGGCCCCTTCGGGCTGGGGCCGGCTGCCAGCGACCGCTGCGGGCAATTTGCCCGATCGCAACTGCGCCACCGCTTCGGCCAGCATCTCCAGGTCGGCCAGCGTCGCGATGCGGATCAGCCCCAGTTCCAGCAGTACCCGCCCGTAACTCACCTGCTTCATCCGCTGTTTCGTGTCGGCCAGGATCTGCAGGGCCGCCAGGATCGATTGCAGCCCCCAGCCTTTCCCAATCTCCAGCAGTTCCGCCCGGACGTCGTCGCCCACAGCCAGCAACCCAGCCTGGTCGGCTCCCGCCGTCAGCACCATCAGATCCCGGCAGCAGCCAATGAGCTGATCGGTAAACTCCGCCGCCTGCACTCCGCCCACCAGCGCCTGCTCGAGCTGGGTCAAGACCCCCAGCCGGTCCCGCTGGGCCAGTGCCCGCACCATCTCCACCAGTCGACTGTCGGGGGCGGTCCCCAGCAACCGGTGGACGTCGGCGACCACCACCTTGGGCCCGCCAAATGCCAGCAGCTGGTCGAACAGCGATTGACTGTCGCGCATCGAACCGGCGGCCCGCCGGGCCACCAGGTCGATTGCCGCAGGCTCGACCTCGACCCCCTCCGACTGGGCAATCTCGGCCAGTCGCTGCCGGATGCGATGCGTTTCGATCGTGCCGAAATCGAACCGCTGGCAGCGGGAGAGAATGGTGTCGGGCAACTTCTGCGGATCGGTGGTGCAGAAGACGAACTTGACGTTGGGCGGGGGCTCTTCGAGGGTCTTGAGGAGGGCGTTGAACGCCTCCTTCGTGAGCATGTGCACTTCGTCGATGATGTAGATCTTGTACTTCGAGCGCATCGGGCGGACGTTCACATTCGCCCGCAGCGAGCGGATCTCATCGATGCCGCGGTTCGACGCCCCGTCGATCTCGATCACATCGACATCGCCCCCCTCGGCAATCCCGCGACAGATCTCGCAGGCGTTGCAGGGGTCGCCCCCCTGGGTCGCGGCACAGTTGAGCGTCTTCGCCAGGATGCGGGCGGTCGAGGTCTTGCCAACTCCCCGGGCCCCGGTGAAGAGGTAGGCGTGGGCGACGCGTCCAGCGGCGATGGCATTGCGCAGTGCCTGGGCAATGGCTTCCTGTCCCACCACTTCGCCAAACGCCTGCGGTCGAAACCGCCGGGCCATCACTGTGTATTCCATCTGTCCCTCCGCACCTCTGGAATGCCTTCCGCCCCCTCGTTGGCCTGGTCGCCACGCGCCCGGTGTCTCCCGGTCCGCACTCAGTCGTAACCACTTGACGTTGGCCGTGCACACCAAGCTGACTCGCTCGGGGGGCCTGTCAACGGGCGGGCACCGGGGCCCCATCATAGCGGCTGGAGCGGTCCCCTGCTGAATGAGAGAGGGGGGCGCAGGGCGAATCGTGAGGTGTCAGCCCCAGGCGAACGCCGGGTGCAGGCCTTCGCCAGACGCCGGTCCCCATCGCCTGCCAGCAACCGCAAGGGAGGCATTGGCCAACGGGCATTCCCGAGCGGCGTGCTACGAAAACATCGCGGGAGGGACTTGGCCCATCACCACTCGGAATAAACACTCGAATCCCCAGGTCGTCCGTCGCGTCGAACGATCGCTGAGTCGGGGGCGGCAGGCTGTCTCCCAGCACACATGGAAGACGGTTGCTTAAGGCTGCTTCCGTTAAGACCTGACCTGGTTCACAAGTCTCCATTGTCCCAGGAGACAGCCTGCCAACCCCGACGGCGTGTTCATGCCGCAGCGCCATCCGGTTGGCGCTGCACCCGCGAACTGCTGCCGGTCGGGGCGTAGTGCAGCGGATCGAACTGCCAGCAGGTGCCGCAGTCGATGCAGCTG
>CAIUHT010001113.1 GCA_903898975.1 uncultured Planctomycetaceae bacterium | reverse complement strand
TCGAAGCGGCGACCCCTTCGGCCCTGCCTCCCATGGCCCCCGAGTTGCCTCGGAATCGCCTGGGGTTGGCTCGCTGGCTGGTCGATCCCGCCCACCCACTGACCGCCCGCGTGACCGTCAACCGCTTCTGGCAGCAGTTGTTTGGGACCGGTCTCGTCAAGACAGCCGAAGACTTTGGGGCGCAGGGACAGTGGCCCTCGCATCCCGAGTTGCTCGACTGGCTCGCGGTTGACTTCCGAACGCACGGCTGGGACGTGAAGCGGTTCCTCAAGCAGGTGGTGATGTCGGGGACCTACCGGCAGTCTTCGCGGGTCAGTCCGCAACTGCTGCAGCGCGACCCGGCGAACGAACTGCTGGCCCGCGGGCCGCGGTTCCGCCTTGATGGCGAGGTGTTGCGCGACTCGGCCCTGTTCACCAGCGGCCTGCTGGTCGAGCGACTGGGGGGCCGCAGCGTCAAGCCGAACCAGCCCGAGGGGCTCTGGGAGGCGGTCGCCTTCGTCGGCAGCACCACCCAGAACTTCCGTCCCGACCCGGGCGAAGCCCAGTTCCGGCGGAGCATGTACACCTTTTGGAAACGGACTTCCCCCCCGCCCGTGCTGCTGACATTCGACGCTCCTTCCCGGGAGAACTGCACGGTCCGACGGGCCCGTACCAACACCCCGCTGCAGGCGCTGGTGCTGCTGAACGAACGGCAGTTTGTGGAAGCGGCCCGCCGGTTTGCCCAGCGGGCCCTGAAGGAAGCCGGGCCAACCCCTGAAGACCGGGCCCGCTTCCTGTTTCGGTGGGCCACCGCTCGATTGCCCACCGATCGCGAACTGGCGGTGGTGCTGGGCGTCTTCCAGGCGGAACTGCAGGAGTTCCAACAAGACCCCGAGGCAGCCCACAAGCTGCTGCAGGTGGGTGAGACTCCCGAGCCCCCCGGCCCCCAGTCGGTCGAACTGGCGGCGTGGACGATGGTCGCCAACCTGGTTCTCAATCTCGACGAGGCGGTGACCAAAGAGTAGCGGGTGGACACTCCTCCGCCCCCTGCTCAACCGCCCCCCGTCTGCCCGCCTCTTCCGGATCCTTCCCTTCACACAGGCCCGGCTTCGATGAATCTGCCCACTCCCCTGCAACAACACCTCGACCACATCAACCGGCGGTACTTCTTTGGCCGCACCGCGTGTGGGCTGGGGACGGCCGCCCTGGCCTCGCTGCTGAACCCCCGGCTGTTCGCCGAGTCGCCTCCCGTCCCGGTGGCGGCCCCCGTGACGGGCGAGCCCCCCGCGCTGGCCGAGCTGCACCGTCCCGCTCGGGCCAAGCGGGTGATCTGGCTGTTCATGGCCGACGCCCCCTCGCAGCTCGACTTGTGGGATTACAAGCCCGGGCTGCAGGAGTATTTCGACAAGGATCTGCCCGAGTCGGTCCGGAATGGGCAGCGGATCACCACGATGACCTCAGGTCAGTCGCGGCTCCCCGTGGCCCCGTCGATGTTCAAGTTCAACCAGCATGGGCAACAGGGGACGTGGGTCAGCGAGTTGCTGCCGCACACCGCGTCGATGATGGATGACCTGTGCCTGGTGAAGACCGTCAACACCGAGGCGATCAACCACGACCCGGCGATCACCTACATCCAGACCGGCAGCCAGATTCCCGGCCGGCCGAGCCTGGGGGCGTGGTTGTCTTATGGAATCGGGAGCCCGAACGCCGATCTCCCGGCGTACGTCGTGCTGCACTCGCGGCTGGCCGCCGGTTCGCAGTCGCAGGCGCTCTTCTCGCGACTGTGGGGTTCAGGCTTTTTGCCGACGCGGCACCAGGGGGTGGCGTTGCGGTCGGTGGGCGACCCGGTGCTGTACCTGTCGAATCCGCCCGGGGTGAACGACACGCGTCGGCGGCGGATGCTGGATGGGCTGTCGGCCCTGAATCAGACCCGGCTGGCCGAGGTGGGCGATCCCGAGATCAACGCCCGCATCGCGCAATACGAGATGGCCTACCGGATGCAGTCGTCGGTTCCCGAGCTGACCGATCTGTCGCAGGAGACGGCCGCCACCCTCGACATGTACGGCCCCGATGTGAAGACCCCCGGGACTTACGCTTACAACTGCCTGCTGGCGCGGCGGTTGGCCGAGCGGAACGTGCGGTTCACGCAGGTGTTCCTGCGGGGGTGGGATCACCACGGAAGTCTGCCCAAGCAGATTCCCGATCTCTGCAAGGCGATGGATCAGCCGACCGCGGCGCTGCTGAAAGATTTGAAGCAGCGGGGGATGCTGCAGGACACGCTGGTGGTGTGGGGAGGCGAGTTTGGCCGAACTGTCTACAGCCAGGGGACGCTGACGAAAGACAACTACGGCCGCGACCACCACCCACGGAACTTCTGCATGTGGCTGGCGGGCGGCGGGATCCGCCCCGGGATGGTGCATGGCCAGACCGACGATTTCAGCTACAACGCGATCGAGAAGCCGGTGCACATCCACGATTTGAACGCAACGATTCTCGATTGCCTGGGAATCGACCACGAGCGGCTGACGTACCGCTTCCAGGGACGGGATTTCCGCCTGACCGACATCCACGGGAATGTCGTGAAGGAGATCCTGGCGTAGTTCGTGCCTGGGCGCAGTTCGTGCCTGGGCGCAGTTCGTGCTCGGGCAAGGCCGGCGGCCCGGGGGATGCCGTCGCTTCTGAATGCAGAAACCACCAGCAGATCGCGTGAGCGGAAATCTGCTGGTGGTTTTCGTTTCTGCTCAGGCCACCTGGTGAACTGGCAATGCTG
>CAIUHT010001112.1 GCA_903898975.1 uncultured Planctomycetaceae bacterium | reverse complement strand
CACGGGCCGGGCGAGATGACGATCGCGGCGGGCTCGCGGGCGGCGACCTCGGCCACCGACATTGCGTCGTTGCGCACCACCTGCGTCGCCACCCCCAGTTCCTCGAGGTAGCGGGCCAGGTTGAACACGAAGCTGTCGTAGTTGTCGATCAGCAGAATCGAGCGGTTGGTCATGTTCGGGCCTATGCCATGCCAAACACCCGCAGCAGGCCCGAGGCCTTGTGCAGGGTCTCGGTGTACTCGGCCAGTGGATCGGACTGGGCCACCACGCCGCCTCCCACTCCAAACACCGCCCACCCCTTCCGCAGCAGCATGGTGCGGATCAGGATGCTGGAATCGAACGAACCATCGCACCCCAGGTAGAACGGGCTGCCACAGTACGGGCCCCGCACCGTCGGTTCGAGTTCGGCGATGATCTCCATCGCCCGCACCTTGGGAGCACCGGTGATCGAGCCCCCGGGGAAGGTTGCCCGGATCAGGCCCCAGCCATCGGCCGACGGGGCCAGCCGGCCCTGCACCACCGACACCAGGTGCTGCACGGTTTCGTAGGTTTCGACCCGGCACAGGTGCGGCACCACGATCGACCCGGGCTCGCAGACGCGCGAGAGATCGTTGCGGAGCAGGTCGACGATCATCACGTTTTCGGCCTGGTCCTTTTCGCTCCGCCGGAGTTCATCGCCCGCGAACAGATCGGCCTCCGGGAGTTGCTGGCGGCGGCGGGTCCCCTTGATGGGGCGGGTCTCGACCCTCCGCTCACGAACCGACAGGAACCGCTCGGGAGACGAACTGGCGACACACCAGTCGCCATGCTGCATCAGCCCCGCGAACGGAGCGGGGTTGCACCGCCTGAGGCGGAGATACAGTTCGAGTGGCGGGAGCCGACAGGGGAGCGAGAGCCGCTGCGAGAGATTGACCTGAAAGCAGTCGCCCGCATGAATGTAGTCGATGCAGCGGCGGACCGAGGCGAGATAGTCTTCGCGGCTGAAACTGCTGCGGAGGCCGGGAACCCCCGGCACATCGTGCCGATTGGCGGCCAGCTCGGCGTCGTCCGCAGAGACGGGCAGCGGGGCCAGGCGGGGCTCGGGCCGGGCGAGGGCCGCGAGAACCGACTGCTGCCGGTCGCGGGCGCGGGAGGCCCGTCGAGCGGGGTCGTGTTCGGGCAACCCCTGCGAAATGAGCCACGCGCGGTCCTGCAGATGGTCCCAGGCGATAACCCAGTCGTAGAGTCCGGCGACCAGCGGGGGAAAGGCAAGATCATCAATCGCGGCGGGGGGAATCCGCTCCCAGGCCCCTCCCAGCTCATAACCCAACACCCCCGCGACCCCCCCCTGGAACGGGGGGAGCCCCGGGACTGCGGGGGTCTGCCAGGCCGAGAAGGCCTGGGCCAGGCCGGCGAGCGGGTCTGCCGTGGGAGTGGCCGAAAGCGCGGGGCCGGAACCGGTGGCGCGGGCCGGCGGACGCCATTCGTGAAACTCGACCGGACCGGCGGAGAAGAAAGAGTATCGCCCAACCTCGGGCCGGGCCTGCGCGGTGTCGAACAGGACCGGGTCGGGCCAGTCGGCCAAACCACGGAGCACGCGCTCGATGGTGAGTCCCGGGGGGAATTCGTGGACCAGCGGAAAACCTGTCACGAGCCCCCCGTCCGCAAGGTGGAGAGGTAGTCGCCCAGGGCAATTCGCCAGTCGCGTGGGGGCTGGCCCAGTACGGCGGTCAGCCGGTCGCACGCCAGCACGCTGTGGGCAGGACGGCGGGCCGGGGCGGCGAACTGGGCGGTGGAGATTGGCACGACCCGGACTGCGTCGCCACTTTGCCGAAAGATCTCGCGGGCGAATTCGCACCAGCTGGTCTGACCGGAGTTGGTCATATGAAACAGCCCACCCTGCGAGTGGTGAAGCAGGGCGACCAGGGAGGCGGCCAAATCGGCGGCGGAGGTGGGAGTGCAGACCTGATCATCGACGACCCTTACCTCTCCCCGCTCGCGTCCCAGGCGGAGCATGGTGGTGACGAAGTTTCCTTTGCCGGGCGAGCGCGCCGGGCCGTAGAGGCCGCACGTCCGGACGACGAGGTGGCGGGGAGATGCGGCGCGGACGAAGTGCTCGCCGGCCAGCTTGGTGACCGCATACACACTGGCGGGGCTGGGGGGGTCGCTTTCGCGCCAGCCGGGGTGAGCGAGGCTTGAGCCCGGGACGGATGGGCCCGGGGGGCCGGCGAAGACGTGGTCGGTGCTGATGTGAACCAGCGTGGCCCCCAGGCGATCGGCTTCCGTGGCGAGCAGGCGGGGGCCGAGGGCGTTGACGCGCCAGGCGGCGTCGGGTTCGGACTCGGCGAGGTCGACGCGGTTGTAGGCGGCGGCGTTGAGGATGACCTCGGGGCCGAACTGGTCGCACAGTCGGCGGAGCGCGTCGGGGTCCGCGAGGGGACAATCGGCGTGGGAGGGGGCCAGGCATTCGCCGCGCAGCAGCGACTGCAGAGCGGTGCCCAGCTGTCCGGTCCCTCCCAAGAGCAGGACTTTCAAAACGAGAGTTCCCCAAGACGGAGCGAACATGACCCGGGCGGGGCCCGCGACACACCAGCTGGTCGAACGCCAGCCAACACGCTGTATTCTAGCGGCGGACCCGGAAGTCGGGCAGACCGAGACGGGACCGAGACGGGGGGGTGTGCGGCCGACTGGGTGCGGGCAGCGGCTGATTTTCGAGCGGGGTTTCGGGCGGGGTTTCGGGCGGATTTCAGGCCAGCGGTTTCGGCCGGGATTGGGAATCACAGGGGGCTTGGGGAAGTTGTCGACAGGGGGTCGCCAACGCCAGCTGGCGATTTGCCGGTTTTTGGCGGCTTGCCTATGATGGCGGTCGGAGTGGCCGATCGACTACTGCTGCACTCCAACTGCAACTTGACCTCTTCTTCAGGCGAAAGCGCGATGGTTCGTTACAACACCCGACGCT
>CAIUHT010001111.1 GCA_903898975.1 uncultured Planctomycetaceae bacterium | reverse complement strand
TGTCGGGCACTCCTTTCTGCCCCCCCAGCGTCAGATCTCGGGAAGACAGACCCGCAGCCAGTTCCGCCGCGCGCTCATTCCGCCCCGACTGTTTCAGGGCGTAGGCACCTTTCATCCGCCAGGGCGACTGGCGGGTTGCTGGGGCGCGAGCCTGCCATAAGGCCTCGAACCAACGCCCGGCTTGAGAGAACTCGCCTCGCTCGAGATGCCAGGTTCCCAGCAAATCGGCGGCGATGTAGCCCGCCTCGGTGTGAAAGTATCCCGAGGCGACCCGACCCAGATCGGCGGGTCGTCCCGTCGCCCTCGCTTCACTCAACAGTTGCTGAGCCAGCCCTCCGAACTGGACCCGGTACTGATCAAGCAATTCGGGAGGGGCTTCGCCCCGCAACTGGTCGGCTGCCGAACGCAGCGATGTCCACAAGTTCCCGGAATCGCTCCCCAACAGGGAATCTTCCGGCAGTTCATTGATCTTCTGCAGCAACTCGAACGCACCCGGCCAGTCGCCCGTTGCCGCCAGTTGACGCGCTTTCAGCAGCCAGCCCGCCCCCTTCTTATCGAGGGGCGCAGTCGGGTCCTCAAGGCCACGGCGGGCCTTGCTCGACTGCTCAGGGACCGGCTCGGTCGGAACTTCGGGCTTTCCTGCCAATGGCACCCGCTTCAGATTGCGGACTTCGACCCGAGTCGATGGCTTGCGGGGGCCGGCCTTGTCCTGCGCTTGACCCTGACCTGCTGGTCGCCCTTCCGAAGCATTGGAAGACGGAGATTCCTGTGCGAAAGTCCAGGCGTCCGCCAAACCCAACAGGCCCGCGAGTGTTACCAGCAGGACTCGCACATCGAGCCACCACCGACACGCGTGCGATTCGACTTTCCCATGCACTGCCTGGCCGGTCTCTCCCGCAACCGCTTTTCCCAGTTTTGAACCAACCATCACATCACCGTGGCCTGAAAGGACAGACTCTCTGCGGGAGTCCTGCAGCCTAAATTCTCAGTCCCCACCAACCAAAACGCAAGCGGGGTTGCCATGCCCCGGTCCCAAGCCTCAGATGTGGCGGTTCGAAGGTCTGAACGGCCAATTTCGCCCCGCAGCGATTCCTGGCCACAGATGAGCCCTCTCCCATCCCTGCCGAAGGCGTTCGTTTTAGCCGAATCCGGTGCGGAATCTCTCGGTCGCCATGACCTCGATACGACGCCGTAGGCCCCCCGGGTGGACCAGAGTTCTCCCAGCAGATCGACCACCAGGCTGTCCCACGTGATCGCTGGAGCGGTCTTCAAGTCGCACTGGGTCAGCGACACCACAGGCCGTGTCCTTGGTGCCCCAAACTCAAGTTCCGACCCTGGCTTCCGCTGGCGACTCCTCGTGGCAAGGGGCCCCCCTGCTCTCTGAGGTGACGTAACCGGCCGGCACAGGGTGGCCGTGATTGGTCGTCACGGTCCATCATCGAGTGATTGGCGGTCGAGGGGGCCGCCACCTCTTGACGGTCAGGGAGTTTCTCCCGCCAGCCGATCTCACGCAAGCAGTTTGCGAATGGTTCAATTCCGCCTCAAGCATCCACCTTGGACAACAGGTTCGCTCCCAGTGACTTTGACTCCTCCGCATTTCGGAGAGCTCATCGAGCGCATGCTCCAACGCCAATCATACGAAGTCTTCAGCTGGAACCAACCACATCATCGAGGCACGAGAGTGAGGCAGAACTGGCCCGAATCCATTTTCAGGGTTCACCTGCGGACAACGCGGGATTGAGCAGATCGTCCCAGGGGAATCCGCTCTCATTCAGCTACCAGGTCAACTCGCGGGCCGGGGCCAGCCATCATTTCGGCAGAAAAAGGTCGACTCCCACGGGGCTCATTCCGACTGGCGTCGACGAGGCGGCGGTGTTGGTTTTGCCTCAAGTTGCAGCAACAGCTTGTCAATCCGTCGACCATCCAGGTCAACCACTTCAAAATTCAGTCCCTGCCAGCTGGCCGACTCCCCCGGCTCAGGCAGGCGTCCCAGGACATGCAGCACCAGTCCCGCCACACTCGACACTCCCCGCGGCGCATCGACCAGCAGGCGAGTCTTGCCCAGAAACTCCAGCAGGTCAGGAACGCTGACCGTCCCCTCAACCAACCAACCTCCTTCTGGGCGGACCACGATCTGTCTTTGATTCGCCTGCTGGTGCTCCGTCAGAAGCTCTCCCACCAGTTCCTGCAGGACGTCATCGAGGGTTACCATGCCGCGGGTTGAGCCAAATTCATCCACCACAATCGCCAGTTGGCTTCGCTCCTCCTGAAATCGCACCAGCAGCTGGTCCAGCCGCATGGTGTCGGGCACGAATACCGCCTTCCGCAAGAGTTTTTGCAACTCAAGGCCCCACCCCATGTAGCTCTGGCGCAACACATCCTGGATGTGTATGAAACCGATGATGGAATCGAGGGATTTGTCATACACAGGTAATCGGCTGTAACCTGCCATGGCGACAACTCCCAGCACTTCCTCCGGTGGGGTTGCGACATCGATTGCATCGATTTCGAACCGAGGGCGCATGATCTGCCGCACTGTGCGATCACCCAACTGCAGCGCCTCGAACGCCAGCTTTTGCTCGACGGGGTCAACCAGCCCCGCCGAAGTTCCCTCGGTGATCATCTGGCGGATCTCATGCAGCGTCGGGGCTGACTGATCGCGTTCTCGAACGCCAAGGAGACCGACCACGGCGTCGGTGATTCCGCCCAGCAGTGCGACCACCGGCCAAGCCAACCTTTCGATCCAGATCAGCAGCGGTGCCACCCGACAGGCCAGCGTGGTGGCATGCTGAAGCGCCAGTCGCTTGGGGATCAGTTCCCCGACCAGCACCGAGGTCGCTGTCATCCCGGCCAGGACCAAACCGGCAGCCAGCTCCTTCCACCAACCTCCCGGGAATGCCGGCTGATTTGGGCCACCGTTCGGTTCACTCAGCTGGGCGATCAGCCTCGAGCCACCATAGATCGCCGCCACCATCCCCAGCAGGGTAATTGCCAGCTGGATGGTCGTGAGGAATCGACCGGGATGATCCTGCAGCCTGAGAGCGGCTTCCGCCCCACGGTCACCTTCCTCAGACCTCTCCTTCAGCCTGCCCCGAGGGGCAGACAGTACGGCGATCTCTGATGCGGCGAACAGCGCGTTCAGCGCATACAGCAGCAGGGTCAGCAGCAGCAGGGACAAGGTGCTCATGGGGGAGATAATCAACCAGCAGTGGATGAGCGCGGCGGAGGAACGGGCAGCTCATCGACGAACCGCTGCTGCCATAACTCGAGCACCAGCAGCGACCACAACCGGTACGAGTGATCCCAGCGGTTCTCCACATGTTCGGCAATCAGTTGCCGGATGGCGGCCGGAGCGAACCATCCCCGCCGCAGTGCGCGGGGATCAAGCAGGACCTGCTCCAGCAGGGGCCGCAACTCGCCTCGGAACCAACGATCAAGCGGCACTCCAAATCCCATCTTGGGACGGGTTGCCACGCCGGGGGGGAGCAGATCGGCGAACGTGTCGATCAAGATCTGCTTACCCTGTCGACCCCGTCGCTTCCAACGAATCGGAATACGGGAAGAAAGTGCAGCCACTTCCTGATCGAGGAACGGCGACCGCACTTCCAAAGAATGCGCCATGCTGGCGATGTCGACCTTGTACAGGATGTCACAGGGCAGATAGGTGCGGGCATCAACACAGGCGGTCCGGGCCACAAAGTCGGACTGACCGCAGTCTTGATACGCCCCCAACAGGAACTCGGCGGGATCATGTGCACCCAGCACACCACCGAGCTCGGGCGACAGCAATCCCGGCAGCCGCTCGTCGTCAAAAATTGCAATCCACTTGAGGTACCGCCTCTCGGGAGGGTAACGCAGCGCCGACAGCAGCCGCTTGAAACGCCTTCGCCGCGACTTCTGACGAGTGGAAGCGGGCAGAGCCTGCCACAATCGATTCGACAGCAGCCAACGGACAGGGGCAGGCAGCCGATCGAACCGTCTTCCCAGTTCAACGGCACGATACCGATCGTACCCGGCGAACAGTTCGTCACCGCCGTCTCCCGACAGCGCTACAGTCACGTGCTGGCGCGCCAGTTCACAGAGCGCCAACGTCGGAATCGCTGAACTGTCGGCGAATGGCTCGTCATACTGCCAGATCAGCCTGGGGAGAACCTCCAGCGCCTGCGGCTCCAAAACCAGCTCGTGATGGCGAGTCCCCAAGCGCGTAGCCACCTCGCGCGCATGGTGCCGCTCATCAAATTCCGGGATCGTGAAACCGATGGAAAAGGTTTCGACCGACTCTCCAGCCAGCTGTCGCATCAACCCCGCGATGATACTGGAATCGATTCCCCCCGAGAGAAACGCCCCCAGCGGGACATCGCTTCTCAGCCTCAGTCGCACCGCCTCGGTCAGCGTCTCGCGCACCAGTCGTTGAGCCTCCGGCAGTGAGTTGATGGCGGGGACAGCTTCGCCTGCCACACCTGCTGCCAGTGGCCGGTTCTGTTGGCCGCTCCCCTCGACACCCAAACCTTCGGTTTGAAACGGCGATTGTGCGGAGTCGCTGACTGCTGGTCTGTCGCGGCTGCATTCCTGTTCGCGAGCACTCGTCATTCCGACGTGGTTGGTCACAGGCAGCTCGCAAGGGAGTTGCCAGTAGCGTTCAACACGCAGTTGGCCTCGCCGATAAATCGCCCGACACCCGGGGGGCAGCTTTTGGAAGCCCTCGAGGATGCTGGAGGGGTGTGGAACATATTGGTAGGTCAGGTAGTCGAGTACAGCCCGAGGCGCGACCTGGCGGGGCACGCCCGGAACCTGCAGCAGCGCTTTCAATTCACTGGCGAACAACAGGCGGTCGCCTCCGGGCGTCGTTTCCCGGCGATACACCAGGGGCTTCTTGCCCAGGCGATCGCGGGCCAGCAGCAGGCTCTGATCGCGCTCGCTCCAGATCGCAAAGGCGAACATTCCCCGCAGTCGATCGACACAACGGGGACCGAGCTCCTCATACAGGTGGATAATGACTTCGGTATCGGACCGGGTGCGGAACGCATGTCCGCGGGCAGCGAGCTCCGACTGGAGTTCGCGGTGGTTGTAGATCTCGCCATTGAAAACAATCCACACCGAACGGTCTTCATTCGCCAGGGGCTGGTGGCCCCCAGCAAGATCGATGATCGACAGCCGACGGAAGCCAAGCGCGCACCCGGCCGGGCCCGGGCGAAGCGACGGTGACGATTCCCCGCCTGCCAGATGATGGCTCCACAACCACCGCTCCCCGTGGTGGAAGTAATGCCCCGCATCGTCGGGTCCACGATGCACCAGTGCCCAGGTCATCGCCTGCAGGGTCGCTGGGGCGAGAGGCTCAACTCCCGCAGACCAGGCGCTGCCCGCTATGCCGCACATGGTCGCCTCGCAGCCAGCACGCGCTCATAGAGCGCCTGATGCTCCCGGACCATCGCCTCGACGCTGAACTCAGTCGCCATCCGCTCCCGCCCCGCCAGCCCCAGCGTGACTGCGAGATCTCGGTCGAACAGCACCCGTTCAGCCAATTGCGCGAATCCAGCCCGGTCCCCTACTGGCACCAGAAACCCGGTCTCGCCGGACACCACCAGTTCGCGATTTGCGGGGATGTCGCTGGCAATGACGGGCAACCCCGCGGCCATCGCCTCCATGACGCTGTTCGACATCCCCTCATAGTCACTCGCCAGCCAGAACAGGTCGCTCGCCGCGAGCAAATCGGGAACATCAACCCGAGTGCCGAGGAACCGGACGTGATTGTCGAGTGACAGGCGAGTGGCAAACTGCTGCAGCCGGGTTCGCTCGGGCCCATCGCCCGCAATCAGAAACACGACCTGACCACGCACCGCCCGCAGCAGTTCGAAAGACCAGAGCAGATCATCGATGCGCTTCTGGCGGGCCAATCTTCCGGTGAACAACACCACGGGCACGTCCGCGGGAATCCCCAAATCCCGGCGTACACGATCCCGATCGGGAGGGTTGGGGGGCAGGTCGATCCCGTTCGGAATCACGGTGATCCGACCCGCAGGAAAACCGCGCTCGCGGTAGAAGCTGGCGACCGCCTGAGAGTTGGCGACCATGGCGGTGGTCCGTTGGACCAGGCGCCGGTCCAGCCAGTGCTGCCAGCCCGCTTTCCAAACGTCAACGCATCGCTCCGAGACGATGATTGGACAGCGGGGTGCTGGACCACAGGCCAACCGTCCGTAAGCATTCGCCGCGAACAGCCAGGTGTGCAGCAGATCGGGTTCAAAGTCGCTGATCAACCCTTTCAGGCGCGCCAGGGCGAGAGGGTCGAACTTGAACCGTTTGTGCAACACAGTACAGGGGATATTCGCTTCGTCGAGCAACCGCTTGTACGGTCCGCCCCTGGTCAGGCAGCAGACGTGCACTGTGTACGCCGAGCGCGGCAGCCCCCGGGCCAGCAACACCAGTTGCTTTTCAGCACCCGAGGGGTCAAGCGTGGGCACGAGCAGGAGCAGACGCATAGTCTTTGTATTCTAACGGAAGAGGGGGACGGGGACACGTGGAAGTCCCCGCCCAGGAAGCCCCTGCCGCGGTCGAGCCCTGCCGAGCGGGCTGAAATCGGCGACGGTGGGCGGTAGACTCCCCCCAGGGGCGGGTCACCAAGTCGTTTTCCATCCTCAACTCATCAGGAACCGGTCCATGCGAGCGTCTTCGTGGCTGTGTTCGAGTCTGTGCCTGGCTGCTGCGGTTGCGTGCGGGGGCGAGTGGCCCACATGGCGCGGGCCGCATCAAAACGGGGTCGCGCTGGGGTCGGGTTATCCGACCTCCTGGAGCAAGACTGAGAATGTCGCCTGGGTTGTCGATCTCCCCGGAAAGGGAGCCTCTACTCCTGTCGTCTCGAAAGACCGGCTGGTGCTGACCGCTGGGGTCGAGGGGCGAAATATGGTTCTCTGTTACTCGACGGCTGGCAAACTGCTGTGGCAGACTCCGGTCGGAACCGAACGCGAGGGCAAGCACACCAAGGCCACCGGCGCGAATCCTTCGGTCATTACCGATGGCCAGCAGTGGTACGCCTACTTCAAGAGTGGTGACCTTGCCGCGCTCAATGGTGACGGCAAAATCGTCTGGCAGCTCAATCTCCAGGAGAAATACGGTGCTGACACTCTCTGGTGGGATCTGGGCACATCCCCCGTCCTCACCCGCCAGGGCGTGGTCATCGCTGTCATGCAGTCGGGACCATCGTATCTCGCGTCGTTCGACCGCCAGACCGGAAAAGAGCTTTGGAAGCACGATCGCAATCTCGACGCTCCCAGCGAAGCCGCCCAAAGCTACTCCACCCCGCTCGTGTTCACGGCTGACGGACGGGAACTGCTGGTCGTCCTGGGGGCCGACCATGTGACCGCCCACGACGCCGCGACCGGCGTTGAGGCGTGGCGCGTGGGTGGCCTCAACCCCGGAGGCGAGAAGTTCTTCCGCTCGATCGCGTCTCCTGTGCTGTCGGGCGATGTGGTGGTCGCTCCGTACGCCCGTGGTTCGACCCTGACCGCGATTCGACTGGGGGGCAAGGGCGATGTGACCAGTTCACAGGTGGTCTGGTCCAAATCCAAACTTGGGGCGGACGTGCCCACCCCCGCCGCACTCGAAGGACGCGTTTATCTCTGCACCGACCGGGGTGAACTGCATTGCCTCGAAGGAGCGACTGGCAAGTCCCTCTGGTCGGGCGCGGTTGAGAAGAACCGGGCTGCCTTCAGCGCCTCGCCCATCCTCGCGGATGGTCGGATTTACCTCACCCGTGAAGATGGCAAGACCTTCGTGCTCCAGCAGGGGGACGAATTCAAGCAACTGGCGGCCAACGAACTCGAGGGAGAGTTTGTTGTCGCCACCCCCGTGCTCGTCGATGGCAAGATCTACATCCGGACCCTCGAGCGGTTGTACTGCATTGGGGGATGAGTCGTCTTCGGTGGCCGACTTCTCCCCTCGACTTATCCAAGGGTCGGGGGGGCATCTGTCGGGGCGCCGGGACCAACCCACCGCGGCACCCTTCGCTACCCATCGTCTCCTCTGTCGCCTTGCCTGCTCACGAGTGACCCAATATGACCGCTGTGGCTGCGTTCAGATCGTCTGCCGTGTCTCAACTCCAGGAGATCGAGGCCCGGATCTGCCGCGAGCGACGACCGCTCGAGTCCAGGGTGGTGCGTGGCCTACCGCACTTCCAGCGTGTTCTTTTCAGCGTGTTGTTCAGCCTGGGGGTCATCCTGACTCCCCACCTGGGCTTTGGTCAGTCAGCCAGTCAGATCGGTCCCTGGAATCTGACCGAGCTGCAGCAGGTGCCTCCCGCCAGCTTTGGCCCCCGGCAGGACTTGCTGCAACCGGTTTACTATCAGAGTAATACTCGCAACAACAAACCGACCCGGGTCTTTGCCTGGTATGCTCGTCCCGCCGGGGAGGAGCGTGTGCCCGGGATGGTGCTTGTCCATGGCGGGGGAGGCAAGGCGTTTGCCGACTGGGCCGCCCACTGGGCACGCAGAGGCTACGCCGCCCTGGCAATGGACCTCGCTGGTCATGGCCCAGAGGGCCCCCTGCCCGATGGAGGGCCCGATCAGTCTGATGAAACAAAGTTTGGCACGTTCGATGATCAGGCTGTGGCCAACATGTGGACCACACATGCCATCGCCGCCGTCATTCGCGGACACTCGCTGCTGGCCGCCCAGCCCGGCGTCGATGCCAACCGAATTGGCATCACCGGCATTTCCTGGGGGGGCTACCTCACGTGCATTGCCGCTGGCGTGGACGACCGCTTGAGGGTCGCAGTGCCAGTTTATGGATGTGGATTCCTCCACGAGAACAGCGTCTGGCGTGAGCCACGGTTCGACCGGATGCCACCCGCCCAGCGTGAACGCTGGGTCAAGTGGTTCGATCCGTCGCAGTACCTGCCACAGGTCCGGTGCCCAATTCTCTTTCTCAACGGCACGAACGACTTCGCCTACCCACTCGACAGCTATCGCCGTTCTTACGAACTCGTCCCCAAGCAGCGAACCCTCTCGATCATTCCCCGACTCCCCCACGGGCACATCTGGACGTTTCGGGAAGTCGATTTTTTCGTTGACAGCGTTCTCAAAGAAGGGGAGCCCCTGCCCGTGCTGGGCGAACTGCAAACCGCCGGCCGCGCGGTCTCAACCACTGTCAATATCGCCCCCGCACGACTCAAAGAGGCGGCTCTTCATTACACCACCGATGCAGGGGCGTGGCAAAACCGCGAGTGGAAGTCGCTCCCGGCGACCATTGAGCCGGCTGGCGAGCGGACGATCATCCGAGCGATGCTCCCCGAGGGCAGCCAACTGGTCTATTACCTCGCGGTGAAGGACTCCCGCGACGCGACTGTCTCGACACGTCACGCCGAGCTGCCATGACCGGTCAGCGGACGGGCCACCGGCCCTGCTGCTCACCCACCGGTGAATCCGGTTGATTCCCATGAAGCCAAGTGAGCCCTGTGAGGCCAAGTGAGCCCTGTGAGGCCACGTGCTGGGCCGCGACATTTCCCCTCTCCGAGAACCAGCCACCATAATCTGCGTGGCTGGTGACCGACGCCAAATCTTCGACGGCTCCGCCGCTCCCCTCACTCTTTGGCTTCGGGCTCTTTGGCGATTTGTACGGGACCGTGACTGGCCTGAAGGGCGTCAATTCTCGCCTTCGCCTCCGACACCGCCTTTGCATCGGACAAAACTGTGAATCCCAGATGGAATTGCTGTCTTGCCCTGGGAGCCAGCTGCGGCACTCGTCCCAGCTTCCGCTCGATCCGACGGTTATTCGGATAATTGGTCCCGGGCTCTATCCCGGTGACGTACCCATCCTCAGCGGCAGCGGTGTTTTTCCAGAGCGTGAGATTGGGGAGTTCTTCCGGCCGGAACGAAATCGCAAATCCACGATCGCCAGCCCGGTTCGACAATGCGGCAAGACTCACGCCCTCCTGATTCGCCACGGGAACAAGGCAGTAGACCTCCTCGGTGAACGACGTGGTTGGGGCGGCATAAACCGCGTACTGCTCCACGGCCTTCGCGGCATGCGCATTGAACGGAGTCACGCTCTTGGCTGCCGCGTGGAATCTCGCCCCTTCTTCAAGGAGCGGCGATCCAAAATTCGCGTGATACAACAGTTCGAACTCCTGGATCTCGGCGCCGAGGTTGCTCACCGTGTCGAGCAACTCGAACCCCGAACTCCCCGGGGTGGTGCGAAACTCGGTCTCGAGTTTGAGCTTCGGCCCATAAAACGACTTTTCAAAGACCGTTCCCCTCACCCGGATGGCGTAAGGAGGGGCCGGGTCGACCAGCACCTCCACCTCGCTCGCCGGAATGTTCGCAATCTTGCCATGCAGCGTCAGCTCCATGGTCGCTTCTTCGCCCACATTATTGATGAACTTGTCGGTGCCCGGATGCCCGTTGCTCTCCAATCCGCACCGACACATCCACTCGTTGAAGCCCTCCAGCCAGCCCAGCCCCCCACGGGATTGCAGGTTCATGAACCGGGGATGCACCACTTCGGTTACCGGTGACTGCCACCCGACCCGCAGTGGTCCCTCCTCGATCGCCAGGATCCCCATCCCGCGAGTGGGAATCAACGTCACCCGGATCCGGCCGTTGTCAACGACAAGCAGTTGCGACCCCTCCTGTCGCCCCCCTGCCAGGGTCTTCAGTCGCACGCTCCATCCGGGCTTCGCCGGTGTCACCTTCTGGCCCGTCAGCTCGAACTCCTGCAGCTGCCGGTTCATCGAGGCGCTTGTCAGCACGTATCGCTGCGGATCTTGGGCCCGCGCCAGTTCGCCACAACACACAATCGCCAGGCCCAGCAGCAGGCGGCGCACAGTCAGCATCAGCATGGCTGAATCTCCACAAGCGAAACGACGGAAAGAGACGGATGGTTCACTGAACAACCCCGGGCCAGCAGCCGGAAAACCAACACCCCACGCGAGCGCCGCACTGCAGATCGCCAGACGGCTGTCGCACGAGCCCGCAACTGCGCGATCCGCTAGGGGTGACGGGTGAAAGCGCCCACGGTTTGCGTCTGCAGAACTGTCCCCAGCGGATCAGGGGGGACGGACCAACCGTCACCCACCAGTTCAACGGTATCATTCGGCCACATCCACTTCACCGTTCCGTGGCCAACTCGCGCAGCGATCGCAGGGCGAATTCCGCATGCAGGGCCGTCCCCAGGGGCAAGGCCGCTTCGTCGACCAGGAAGCGTGGATGATGCAACCCCCACGTTGAACCCAGTTCCTCGTTGCGAATCCCCAGGCCAATGAAGCAGCCCGGCACCTGTTGAGTGTAAAACGCGAAGTCCTCCCCCCCCATCACGGGGGGGGATTCCTGCACCGACTCTGCCCCCAGCAGTTCGCTCCCGATCTCTCGCGCCAAATCCCACAGCGCGGGCGTATTCACCGTTGCTGGAAAGTTGGTTCCGGGAAACTCCACGCGAGCCCGGCAGCGATGCACGGCGGCGATCCCTTCCACGAACTCCCGGATCCGTCGCTGCAGAAACAGCAACCCCTCCAGGGTCTGCGACCGCATTGTGCCACTCAGTCGAACTTCCCCGGGAATCACATTCGTCGTTTCCCCCCCATGAAACGACGTCACGCTCACCACCCCCGACTGGAGCGGGTCCACCTCGCGGGAGATGATTGTCTGCAGCTCGACCACGATCTTCGCTGCCGTGCACACCGGATCGACCGTGAGATGTGGCATCGCCGCGTGCCCTCCCACCCCTTCGACAACGATGTGCATGAATCCCGTAGCCGCCAGAAAAGTCCCGGCTCGCCCCGCCATCTGTCCGGTCGGCGTCGCCGGCCAGACGTGCATTCCGAAGATCCGTTCGACCGGTGGATCCCGCAGGACCCCGGCATGGCACATCCGTTCGGCGCCCGCCAAGCCCTCCTCGGCCGGCTGAAAGATCAGCTTGACCGTCCCCTTCAGCTCTGACTCGCGTTGCTTCAACAGCCGAGCCGCTCCGAGCAGCATCGCTGTATGACAGTCGTGCCCGCAGGCGTGCATCCGCCCCGGATGCTGACTGCGAAACGGAACATCGGCCTGTTCTTCGATCGGCAAGGCGTCAATATCGGCTCGCAGCGCAACGCAGGGCCCACGCCCTCCCGACAGGGTCGCAACCACCCCTGTCTCGGCGATGGGGCCCTGCCACGGGATCCCCAACTCGGTCAGCGTCTCCCGAATCAGCTGGCTGGTTTTATGCTCTTCATAGCCCAGTTCGGGAATTGCATGCAATCGCCGTCGCAGCCCGACGATCCACCCGCTCAACTCGCGGGCCTCACTTAAAACCCCACTTGCGGGTCGCGTTGCAGTCTTCGTCATTGGGTCTCAAGCCTCGTCGTTGCATCGTTCACGCAGCCAGGCCACACGCTTGGCTGAGCGTTTTCGCCACCACGCCAGGCCCGGTTGGTCACCGCTCGCTTGCTTCACCACTCCCAGGAGATTCCGTGGATAAGCCGCGTGCGGACGGCACTCCCCGGCCATTATCGGTTCGCCCCGGAAACCCCTTCCTCCGGTCGATTCCTGATCAGCCAGCGGGCGTGATGCTCCCGGATGATCTCGATCGCCGCATCAGCCGTCGGTACGCAGCAGGGAATCGCCAGGTCCCGCTCATGCACCAGTGGAGGGTCGAACGGCAGCATGGAGAGTCTGGCCCAGTCAACCATGCCCGTCCACATGTCGCCCATCAGGATCAGGGGCACATCGGCCATGTGCCCGACCTGCAGCAATTGCCAGATCATCGCCACTTCCAGGAGTGTGCCAATTCCCCCCGGGGCCACGATGAACGCATCTGACGCCAGGACAAACTGGTGCAGTCGGGTGAAGAAAGTTCGATGCTGAAAGACCTGCCTCACAAACGCATTGGCATCCTGCTCGAATGGCAGGTCAACGCGAATG
>CAIUHT010001110.1 GCA_903898975.1 uncultured Planctomycetaceae bacterium | reverse complement strand
GTAACTGCGAAAGTTGCGCTGGAACACAGCCCAGATCACGTGCGTGCGCAGTTGCATGGTGGGAAGACTCTCCGTAGCGAAATGTGGGTCGAATCAAGGGGAATCGGGAACGCGGAGCGGAGGGGGGCCACACCGCCCACGACCAGGTGGGAGGCGTCTGGCCGGCACCCTGCCGGGTCAGGCGGCCCGCCGGGTCAGTTTGCGGAACTTTTCTTCCATCTGGGTTTCGTCGGCTCCCAGGTCATTCAGGCCGCCGTCGAGCACCAGTCGCCCTTCGTTGACCAGCAGGACCCGCTGGGCGACAGCGCGGACCTCCTGCAGAATGTGCGTCGACAGCAGGATGGTCTTGGTCTTGCCCAGGTCGCGAATCAATTCCCGCACGTCATGCACCTGGTTGGGGTCGAGTCCCGCCGTGGGCTCGTCGAGAATCAGCACCTGCGGGTCGTGCAGGAGCGCCTGGGCCATGCCGACCCGTTGCCGATAACCGCGGGACAGCTTGCCAATCGCCTTGCCCCAGACCTGCTGGAGCGAGCAGCGTTCGGCGACATAGTTCATGCGATCGGTCAGGCTCTGCCCGGTCAGGTTGCGGGCGTGCCCGAGGTAGCTGAGCAACCCCTTGGGGGTCATCTCGAGGTACAGCGGACCATTCTCGGGGAGGTAGCCAATCAGCTTGGCCGCCGCGATGCGATCGCTGTAGACATCGTGACCCCCGATGCGGGCTTCCCCGGCCGAGGCCGAAAGAAACCCGGTCAGGATTTTCATCGATGTGGACTTCCCCGCTCCGTTGGGCCCCAGGAACGCCGCCACCTGGCCGCGCGGGATGGAGAAAGTAATGTCGCGGATCGCCGCGAAATTGCCGTAGTATTTGCACAGGCCCTTGGCCTCGATCATCAGGTCACTGCCCGGTCTGCTCATGGCGGTCAACACACTCCTCGGTGACGGAAATCAAACGGTTGGTTGCGGCGGGGCGAAATGTCCCGCGACCACAGGCGGCTGAGGTGCCAGCGGGGGATGCCGCTGTTCTCAGCCTGCGGACTTTGGTGTTCACTGTTTCTGTACGACGAGATCCCGGCAACTGCTGGAACGTCCAACCCGCAGCCTCGATCGGTCGCGAACAGGAAGTTTGAACTCTGCCCGGGGTGAACTCAATAACGAACGTGGGCACCGAAAGGATCAGGTCCTTTTCATGTGACTTCTGAACAGGAGGTCAGATGGCCTGATGCTCACGGGAGCCGGGCGAGAGCCCGAGCTGTCGCAGCTTCCTGTCAGCAACTGAGCTCGTCGACGGGACCTGACCGCAGGTGCTGGAGTGTGGCAACTGTAGTCGCCTTGCGGGTAAAGGAAAAGCAACCGCAGGCCGGCATCCCGCCGAGCGTGGCAGGGGCGAGGGGGCGGAGAACTGTGACTTGAGGTGGGAAGCCGATCGGGGATCAGGCGGGGAGAGTCCGTTGCCATGGTCCGGAAGGGTTGAGGGTGAACAGGCTGGGGCGTTGGCGGAACGACGGGTGCGGGGGTTGTTTGAATTGCGGCGAGCGGGTCTCTATATCTGCTGCACGCGAGTTTCGCGAACTGCTGTCTGTCTCCCCCCCAGATTCGGAAGGTCTCACATGCCAATCTCGCCAGCCCAGCGTCGGAGTGTTGTGCGGGTCGTGGTGTGGGGTCTGCTGACGAGTGGGCTGGGCTGTTCGATGGATCAGACCAGCAGCACCCAACCGATGCCCATAACCGAGGCCCCGTCTGTGCAATCGCCGAGCGAACCATTGGCCAGTGGACCTGTGCCGTTTCCGAAACTTCCTGCGGGGGCGGGAGAGATCGCCGAGGGGGCGTCGCAGGAATTTACGACGACAAAAACGGGATTGAAGTATCGGATTCTGCGTGAGGGAGACGGAAAGAAGCCGACGGTGATTAACACAGTGCTGGCGCACTACCACGGGTGGCTCGACAGTGGGAAGGTGTTCGACAGCAGTTATGCCAGGGGGAAGCCGATCAGCTTTCCGCTGAACCAGGTGGTGGAGGGTTGGCGGGAAGGGATCCCGTTCTGTGCGGAAGGGGGCATGATCGAGCTGGAGATTCCCTCGAAATTGGGTTATGGGGCGCGCGGCGCCGGCGGGGCGATTCCGCCGAATGCCACCTTGCACTTCCTGGTGGAATTGAAAGAAGTTCGTTGATTCGCCGGGTGGCGGCCACGGCGTAATCGTTGGTTTGGCTAGGCGAGTTGGCATGCCGCAGCTGGGGGGAGCACGTCTGTGGAACAGCTTGTGTCGTGAGATTGTTACCACACCAGCTGGCGGCATGAACTTCAGGGCGGCGAAGTGGCTCTCGGCAAGAGATTTGAGAACGCGATGGGCAAATTGCGCGCGGCGCAAGTCGGCTGACGCCCGGGTGACAGCGAGCTGTCGAGGACGCGTCCGGGAGGCTGGGAGTGCGCTGAGGCTCGGGGTGTGCAATCTCAACGGGGGGGTGTACCGGCACTCTGATTGATTTGGCAGGATTCCGTGGGAGAGATTCTGAAGCAATTCGGCGGCGCTCCGCGAAACAGAGAGCGACAAAAGCCAGTTGCCAATCT
>CAIUHT010001109.1 GCA_903898975.1 uncultured Planctomycetaceae bacterium | reverse complement strand
GGTCGAGGAATCGTGCGCCGCGTCGGCGAGGGGCGCTTCATTCGCCAACTGGCCCGGCGACGCCTCGCCCGCCACGGGTGTGGGAAACCCCCACTCGCGTTTGCCCATGTGCAGCAATTCGGTGTTCACAATTTTCATCAGGGCGTGCAGGCAGGACGCCACCACCGGCCCAATGAACACCCCCCACAGCCCCAGCACCTGGATGCCCCCCAGCACGCTCACAAACGCCAGCAGCGGGTGCAGTTTGACGTTGCTGTGCAGCACATACGAGCGGATCACATTGTCGAGCAGCCCTACCCCCACTCCTCCATAGGCCGCCAGCAGGGAGGCCCGCACCCAGTCTCCCTCGTGCAGCCACAGCCACAGGGCATACGGCCCCCACACCAGCCACGTCCCCAGCACGGGGACCAGGGCCGTCAGTGTCGCCACCAGGCTCAGGATGAAAAACTGCCGCGCGCCGCAGATCTGCATGCCCAACCCGGTCGCCAGCCCCTGTCCCAACGCCGCGGCGAAGGTCGCCACCACCACCCCGCGCACCGCCTGCTCGAACTGCCGCAGCAACTGCTGCTGATACTCCCGCTGCACGGGAATCAGCCGCTGGGCCCCCTGCAGCAGCACGGGACCGTCGGCCAGGAAGTAGTAGTACGCCACCACGAAGGTCAGGGCCGAGATGCAGAACGTGACCAGCCCTCCGACCAGGCTGGGGGCCACCCCGGCGAACGACCAGGTCCTCTTCAAGACGGTTCCGCTCCACTCGCGCAGCCGCCCCTGCAGTTCCTGCTCAAGCCCGGCTTCGTCGAGGGGCTCGCCCGTCACGTCGTGAATCCACCGCTGCACATCGCGGACCCGCAGCCGATTGGCGACAAAGTCGTACCCCTGCCGCCAGTCGTCACCCTGCAGCACCCGCGTCCCCAGCGTGTACATCTGCCGGGCCGCGAGCAGTGTCCCGACCGAGAGAGGGAGCATCAGGCTGCCCAGCACCACGGCGGTGGTCAGGCCGGCGGCCAGCGCCGGGCGCGGCCCAACCCGGGTTGCAATCCAGCGATGCACGGGCTGGGTCAGCATCGCCAGGACCGCCGCCAGGAAGAGGGGCAGCAGGAACGGCGACAAGACCTGGTAAAACAGCACCGCCAGCGACACCAGCAACGCCCCGAGCAGGCCCAGGGAGACCAGCCGGGCAATCGGGTTGGCACGGGGGGGCGAAGGAGTCATGGAGGCACGGGGGCAGGGGCAGGACAGGCACTCACGCTGCCGCAAATCGTAACGCCCGACCCCACCCGGCGACAGGGGCGCGGGCCACGCGGCAAGTCGTCCGCGGGGTGTCGGTTGAGGTTGGTTTCACCCGCTTGAAGGGACGCCACGGACCTCTCTGCGCCCGGTGCTTCAAGTGCCCGCACCACCGCTGTGCGGTGGCCGGCTGCGCGTCGCCTCCCGATCGCGGCCTGGTCTGCCGCCTGATTGGCCCCGGCGGTCTCCGAAGACCCGCCGAAAACACCTTGGGAAATCCCCCAGAGGAGG
>CAIUHT010001108.1 GCA_903898975.1 uncultured Planctomycetaceae bacterium | reverse complement strand
GCGGGCTGGCTCGACCGCCACTATCTGCCGGGACGCATCCTTCCCGAGTATTACGGGCACGGCGACAACGAGGGGTATCTCTCGACCATCCCCGCGATCGCGACGGCACTGCTGGGAGTGCTGGCCGGGCATTGGCTGCGGTCGGGACGCCGTCCCGGGCAGATTGTCCTGGGACTCTTGGCCGCTGGGGCGGGCTGCCTCGCGCTTGGCTGGGGCTGGTCGTTCGGCTTCCCCATTATCAAGAACCTGTGGACCAGTTCGTTCGTGCTGGTCGCCGCGGGTTACAGCCTGGGACTGCTGGCCCTGTTCTACGGGGTGGTGGATGGGTTGGGCTGGAAGACGTGGGCCTTTCCGTTGATCGTGATCGGATCGAACGCGATCTTTATTTATGTCGCCCCGGGAGTGATTCCATTCGAAAAGCTGACCCGGCTGATCACGTCACAAATCCCTGGGGCAGGGGGGCCGTGGGGGCCGTTTCAGTTCTCGGTCTCGGTCTTTCTGCTCGAGTGGCTGGTGCTGTGGATCATGTACCGCAAGAAATGGTTTCTGCGGGCCTGAGCTGCCGGAATGCCCGCTTGGGGGACACTCACTGAGTCACCGTTTCAACCCGCGATCGACACGGCCCGCCGAAACCGGGAATGGGACTGGACTGCGGGCAAGTCGGCGGCAACATCGGCGGGGTTTGCGGTCGACACGAGCCGGGCGATCGCCGATGATCTCTCTTCTGCACGCAGTCTGCTTTCTCGCTGACCGGGAGTCTGTCGCCGTGGTTCGCCAAGCGTTGATCTTGCCCGCTCTCGGTACGCCGCCCAGTTCGAAGCGTTCCTCCCCCTCCAATGGGCTGGCACCGCGGACAGTGACACGGAGTGTGTTGGCTCGCTCTTGGCGGGGATGGGCCATCGGCCTGCTGGTTGCGCTGGTCAGCCCGGCGTCGGGGCTGTCGGCCGCCGAGCCCCCCACGGGCCTGGCCTTGTACCAGTCGCAAGTGCGGCCGCTGCTCAACAGCCGCTGCGTCGCCTGCCACGGAGCCCTCAAGCAATCGGGCGGACTGCGCCTCGACACCGCCGCGCTGACCCGCCAGGGGGGTGATTCGGGTCCCGCGATTGACCTGGGTGAGCCTGCGGCCAGCCTGATGCTCGAAAAGGTCGCGCTGGCGACAGAAGAAAACGCCTCGGGTCGGATGCCCCCCGAAGGCGAACCCCTCACCGCCGAGCAACAGGCCGCGCTCCGCCAGTGGATTTCCGAGGGGGCCCCCGCGCCCGCCGATGAGGTCCCCGAGAGCGACCCCTCCCGACACTGGGCCTTTCAACCAATTGTCCGCCCAGCGGTTCCCACCGAGACCGGGGGCCTCGACGTTCGCAATCCGATTGACGCGTTCCTGGCTTCAGGCCAGCACCGGCTGAAGTTGCGGCCGCTGCCCGAGGCCGACCGACTGACGCTGCTGCGGCGGCTGTCACTCGATTTAACCGGGCTTCCGCCCGCTCCCGCTGAACTCGACCACGCACGGCAGGCCCCCGAGGGGGAGTGGTTCACCCAGGCCGTCGATCGGCTCTTGTCGCACCCCGGGCATGGTGAGCGCTGGGGACGTCACGCCATGGACCTTTGGCGATACAGCGACTGGTGGGGCTTGGGCGATCAGCTTCGCAACAGCCAGAAGCACATCTGGCATTGGCGGGACTGGATTGTCGAATCGCTCAACGCGGGGGTCCCGTACGACGAAATGGTCCGCCAGATGCTCGCCGCCGACGAACTCTATCCCACCGATCCCGCCCGCCTGCGGGCCACGGGATTCCTCGCCCGGAACTACTTCCTGTTCAATCGCAATCAATGGCTCGACGAGACGGTCGAACATGTCTCAAAGTCGTTCCTCGGGCTGACCTTCAACTGCGCGAAGTGCCACGATCACAAGTACGACCCGATCTCGCAGATCGACTATTACCGGATGCGGGCCTTCTTTGAGCCATATCACGCCCGGCTCGACGTGCTGCCCGACGAACCCGACCTGAACCGGAACGGCTTGCCCCGCGTGTTCGACGGGCATCCCGATGAACCCACCTGGCTGTTTGTACGCGGCAACGAATCGCAGCCAGACAAATCGACGCCGCTCACTCCGGGGTTGCCGGTGGTGCTGCAGACGGTCCCGCTCGAGATCGCACCGGTCGAACTGCCACTGGAAGCGTGGCAGCCCGATCGTCAGCCGTGGGTGGCCCAGGGAGCGGTCCGCACTGCCGAGCGGCGGCTCTCGGAGGCTCACGCCCAGCTGGAGGCGGCCGCCCAGAAACGAACGCAGGCCCGTCTGCGGTGGGAGGCCGAGGTGGAACGCGAGCGCGCGGCTCCCGCGAGCACGGAACCGGCTACTCCCGCGCCGGTCCGGCTGACCTGTGCGGAACTCCCCACGGGGGACTGGAAGCTGTTTGGTGGCGACTGGAAGGTAGTCGACGGGCAACTCGAACAGCAGCAGGACGGACCTCAGCGGGCGGTGTTGCGGTACACCGGCGAGACCCCTCGCGATTTCGAAGCGACACTGAAATTCACCATCCTGGGGGGCAGCCAGTGGCGGAGCGTGGGTCTGGCCTTTGATGACACGCTCGTCGACCCGCTGGCCCCGGCCCACCCCGAAGATGGCGAACAGTTGGCCTACGTGAGCGCGAACACGGGCGAGCCAAAACTCCAATTCGCCTGGCACAAGGGGGGACAGTACCAGTACCCGGCTGAGGGGAAGGTGAACCGGCCGTTCGAGTTGAAACGGGAGTACACGCTGCAGGTGAGGGTGCGGGAGACGCTGGTGAATGTCGCGCTCGACGGGCAGCCAGTGTTGGCCTACCGCACTCCAGTCGAGCGTCGGGCGGGAGCCTTCGAAGTGATTGCCTTCGACGCCCTGGTCCGCTTCCACGAAGTGACGCTGGCACCGCTTGCCGCAGCCAGCCTGCTTGACGAACCGGGTCAGCCCGCCGGCGGAGTTGCCGCGGCACAACACCAGGCCGAGCGCGCCCACTGGGAGTGGCAGGTGGCTGAGCGGTCCCTGGCGGTTGCGGAGGCCGAGCTGCGCAGTGTGACCGCCCGGCAACAGGCGTCGCAGCAACTGGTGGCGCAGGGGCTCACCGCCGTGGCCGCCGATGCCCCGGCAGCGGTGCTTGCCGCGGCGCAATGGGCGGTCGCCGCCGAGCGCGAGCTGGCCGCCACCCGGGGGCTGCAGCGACTGGTCGAAGCCGAAGCGAAACGCCTGCGGGTGACCGCGGCCAACGAACGGGAGGCGGCCGAGAAAGAGCTGGTGGCGGCTCGTGACGCACAGGGGGCGTTGCAGGCAAAGATCGCCGAGACAGGGACCGAGTTCACCCGGTTCGTGGGGGCCCAGTGGACGCCGACGCGGTTCTTCAATTCCTCGAAAGATGATCCCGAGGTGCGGTTTCAGCCACGCAGCACGGGGCGACGCCGGGCGTTGGCGGCATGGCTTACCGATCGGCGGCATCCCCTGTTCGCCCGGGTGGCTGTCAACCAACTCTGGCAGCGGCACTTTGGCACCCCGCTGATGCCCACCCTGTTTGACTTTGGTCGCAAGCCCCCTGTCCCGGTGCAGCGCGAGCTGCTCGACTGGCTCGCCGCCGAGTTCATCGACTCGGGCTTCGACCTCAAGCACATGCATCGCCTGCTGGTCGGTTCGGCAGCGTGGCGGCGGTCTTCAGTGGCTGGTGGTGAGCCGCGGAATCTCGAAATCGACCGTGACAATGCGTGGTACTGGCGGCGACCGGTGGTCCGGCTGGAATCGCAGGCAGTGCGCGATGCGTTGCTCAGCCTGTCGGCCCGACTGGAAAACCGGCAGGGAGGGCCTCCCGTCGAGCCCGCGCAGCAGCCCCAGTCGGGTCGCCGCAGCCTGTACTTCTTCCACTCGAACAATGACCGCAACCTGTTCCTCACCATGTTCGACGAGGCCCTGGTGAAGGAGTGCTACCGCCGCGAAGAGAGCATTGTGCCCCAGCAGGCGCTGGCCCTGCTGAACAGTCAACCGGTGCACGACGCCGCCCCCGCGATCGAGCGGGTGCTGTGGAACTCGCTCGGCTCCGCGACTGGCAGGCTGGAAGGCGAGGCGCTCGACGCGGCCTTCATCCAGCACGCCTTTCGCGTGCTGCTGGCGAGCGAGCCGGGGCCCGGAGAACTCGACGCCACGCAACGGGCATTCGCCGAGTGGCGGGCCCTGCCCGAAGCCCAACCCGACCCGGGCCGACATGCCCGGATCAACCTGGTCTGGGTGTTGATCAATCACAACGACTTCGTCTCTCTCCGCTGATCGTGGCCCCGTGCCGCGGGCCGCGTCCCAAAGTCAAACACCCACTCCCTGGTTCCTGTTTGTTCCCCTGTCGATCGAGGCGAATCATGAATGGTCGTTCCATCGCCCTTCCTTCGGTGACGCGCCGGGCGTGGCTGGGGGGCTTGTCGGGCATTGCCCTGGCGGCTTTGTGCCAGCGCGATGCCGTCGCGAACAGCGGCGCCTCCCCGTCGCTGGAAGTGACAGGCCGGCCCCACGCCCGTCCCAAGGCCCGCAGCGTGATCTGGCTGTTCATGAATGGCGGGATGAGCCACATGGAGAGCTTCGACCCCAAGCCGATGCTCACCCAGTACGCGGGGAAGACCATCGCCGAGACCCCGTTCGCCGACGTGCAGAACCCCAAGCGGCTGGCGATCGAGCGCCTGGTAGTGCCCGATGGAAATGGCAATCAGCGGAACACGCTGTACCCCCTGCAGGTCGGTTTCCAGAAACGGGGGCAGAGTGGCATCGAGGTGAGCGACTGGTTCCCACACACCGCCGGCCAGATTGATCGGCTGGCGGTGGTGCGGTCTTTGTGGACCACCGACAGCAACCATGGCGCCCAGACGCAGTTCCACTCGGGGCGACACCAGAACGATGGCGATTTTCCCAACCTCGGGGCGTGGGTGCACTATGGGCTGGGGTCGCTGAACGACAACCTGCCGCAGTACATCTCGATGGGGAATCGCGAGTACTGGAACAAGAAAGATGGGCACTACCTCGGTCCCGCCCACGATGCCGTCCCGTTGCGGGTAGATCCGGGGAATCCGCTCGACTTCAGTCGGCCCGAGCGGGAGCATTCCCCCGCTTCCCGCCGGGTGGGGCTCGACTTGCTCCGCAGGCTGGGTGCCGAGCGGCAGGTGGGCGACCCGGCCGATGAGGCGCTCAAGGCGCGGCTGGCGTCCTATGAACTGGCGTTCCGGATGCAGCAGTCGGTTCCCGAGGCGGTCGACTTTCGGCAGGAGACCGAGGAAACGCAGCAACTCTACGGATTGCATCTGCCCCACTGTGCCGAGTTTGGCAAGCAACTGCTGGCGGCCCGGCGACTGGTGGAACGCGGCGTGCGGTTCGTGCAGGTGCAGCATGGTGCCGGGGGGGCAGGGAGCTGGGACGCGCACGGAGGCCTGAAAGCGAACCACGAGCGGAACGCCCTGGCGGTCGATCAGCCCGCGGCGGCGCTGGTCGCCGACCTGGCGCGACGCGGAATGCTCGACGAGACGCTGGTGATTTTCGCGACCGAGTTTGGCCGGACCCCGGGCTCGCAGGGGAGCGATGGGCGGGACCACCACATCTTCGGCTTCAGTGTCTGGCTGGCAGGCGGGGGCCTGAAGGGAGGCGTGGTGCACGGGGCGACCGATGAAATTGGCTTTCACGCGGTCGAGAACCGACACTACGTGACCGACATCCACGCCACCATTCTGAAGCAACTGGGGCTCGACTCGCGAGCGCTGGAGATTCCCGGGCGGAAGCGGCTCGACATCGACCACGGCACGCCGATCGACGCGATCATCGCCTGACGTCGGCGCCCGCACTGCAGCCGAAGAGGCCACAGTGCGTGGGCGCAACAGTGGCGTCCCCGGAAGCGACAAAGCAGCCCCGCCTGCTTGTCCCAGGTGCGTCGTCCGAGGTGCGTCGTCCAAGTGCAGAGACCGCAGGCGCGGCCTCGTCTGGCGGGTCGCGCTGCTACGAGCTGCTGACCCTGTGCCCGATCAGCCCCCGAAGTACGCCGGGGCGTTGCCCGGACGCCACTTGATGTTGCAGCCGATGCTGGGCACCTGTCGCTCGGCAGGGGTCTTCCCGGCGAGCACGTCGGCAATTGCCTGCCGCAGGTCGGTGCCGGTGATCGCCACCCCGTTGCCCGGCCGGCTGTCGTCGAACTGGCCGCGGTACCTTAGTTTCCGCTCGCGATCGAAGACGTAGAAGTCGGGCGTGCAGGCGGCCTGGTACGCCTGCGCCACCTGCTGGCTCTCGTCGAACAGGTACGGGAAGTTGTACCCCGCCTCACGGGCCTCATCGATCATCGCTTCGTGCGAATCGGCGGGATACGCCTCGGCATCGTTGCTGCTGATCGCCACGACCGCCACTCCCTGCCCGGCGGCCTCGTGGCCAAACTCGGCCAACGCCCCCCGCAGATGCTTCACGTACGGGCAGTGGTTGCAGATGAACATCACCACCAGCACCGGAGCCTGGGCGAAGTTGTCGAGCGACACCCACCGGCCGGTCACATCGGGCAGGTGGAAGGGGGGGGCGGCAGTTCCCAGGGGAAGCATTGTCGAGGGGGTCAGCACCATGGTCGCACGCTCGTCTGGCTGGCGAAATCGAAGATTCAAGGTCGGAGAGTTCAGGCTCATCCGGGGCGTCTTGGCGACCACCCCCATTTGCGGCCCGACTGAACAGCCGGGCCACTCCGCGGACATCGCCACGGGAGCCTCAACTCCCCTGTATCGTACAGCCCCATCCACGGCAAACCAACAGGTCGCGAGTCGCGTTTTGACCACTCTCTCGTCGCCGCATAAACTGGGGGATGCCTGAGTGTTGATCACCTAAGGTGACACGCAGCGGCGGGCGCAGTCCCGCCCCTCGGCCCCATCGAAACAGCCACGCTCAACCCCACACACCGACTGCCCAGCCCCCGGGTCCCCAAACTGCCTGCCTTATGCTTGACCTCGCGAATCTCTCGACCGACTTTTCGATCAACGTCAATCTCAACACCGAGATGGCGATGCCCACCGCCCGGGAGACGGTGCTCAGCTTTTTCGAGCGGTTGCAGAAGACCTACCCCACCATGCGGAACTTCTACACCCGCGAAACGGGGGAGTGTGTGCTGGAGGAAGACAAGGAGCAGGGGCACTACCGCTGGGTCAGCATCGAGTCCCGCCGGATCTGCTCGGGCTATGTCAATCCTCCCAGCTCCGAGGCGGCGCTCGAGCAGCATCGGCTGGTGCTGGAACTGATTCCGTACATGCTGTCGGCCAGTCCGCTCGACTGCGAGGCGCTCGACTTCGCGTGCGGATTCGACTTTGCCTGCCGGGGGAATCACAACACGGTGCTCGCCGAGGCACTCGG